>JANONZ010000112.1:0-7954 GCA_031421095.1 Thermomicrobiales bacterium | reverse complement strand
CCGTCCATGGTGGCGAAGGCCCCCTCCCGCTCCTCCCGTGTGGAGGTCGCATCAAGCACGACCGGCTGACCGCCCTGGCGGACGACGGCCGCGGCGTACAGCGCGTTCTTGCGCTCGGCGACGTCTGGCTCCTCCTGTCGGACGGCGACCGCGACGGTCACGACGATCCGTGGAGGGCGGGCTGTCGGTCGACTCATCGGTCCACGATAGCGCTGCCGCTGCGCGTGGTCATGGCGCGGTCGGTCCGGCGCTGGCGCCCGGCGGCGGGGGCGGCAGATCCTCCGAGTCCACCTCCTTGCCCGGGATGAGCAGCAGGGTCCAGCCGATCGCCACGCGGTCCGGCTTGTAGGCCACGCCGTCCGGATCGAGTGATGGATAGATGGCCCGATTCCAGTAGGCGATGCTGCGGCCGGACGTTCCGAACCGGCGCGCGATCTTCGTCAACGAGTCGCCGGCCACGACCAGGTAGGCAAGGAAGGTCGGCTGTGGCGTGGGGCTCGGGCGGATGAACGATGGCGATGGCGTGGGTCCGGCCGGGGTCGGCGGCGGGGAGAGCGCGGCGTCGGTCGGTGTCGTGGCGCCCGGCGGAGAGGCGCGGCGGTTGGCCGGTTCTGGCACGCACGCCGTCACGAGCAGGGCAACGGCCAGGATAGCGATCAGTGCGCGCATGGGTGCCACGTGCATGGTGACGCATCGATGGCGGGTGCGGTGACGACGCCTCAGGCCGCCGGAAGATTCGCCGAGTCGACCGGAGTGGGTGCCTGCAGGGAGATCTCGGCCGCCTGGGCTCGGCCGTCGGCGGCCGTCGCGATCCGATCCCGACCACCGCGCTTCGCCACGAAGCACGCTCGATCGGCCGCCAGGAGGATATCCGTGGCCGTGGTCCCATCGGCTGGGAAGGTCGCCACGCCGATCGATGCACTGACTCCGCTGTCGCCGCACTTGACGGCCAGGCGGGCGCGCTCGGCCACGTGCAGGGCCCCGGCCGCAGCCGTGTGCGGCAGCAGGAAGGTGAACTCGTCGCCGCCATAGCGGAAGACCAGGTCGGAGTCGCGGCCGGCGCGGACGAGCTCGCCGGCGATCTGCCGAAGCAGGGTGTCACCGGCCTGATGGCCCAGTTCGTTGTTGACGTCCCGAAAGTCGTCAAGGTCGAGCATGATCAGGCTGAACGGCCCGCCCTCGCGGACGCTCCGCTCCAGCCACTCCTGGAACGTCCCGTGGTTCAACAGCCCCGTGAGGTCGTCGGTCCGGGCGCGGATCTCGACCGCCTGGAAGACCTCGGCGTTCTGCAGTGCGATGGAGACCTGCGCCGCGAACAGCTGGACCAGTTCGAACTCCACGGTGGAGAACGTGTTGGCGATCCCCAGCCGCTCGATCGTCAGCACGCCGGTCGCGCCGCCACGGCCACGCAGCGGGACGACGATGAGGCTCCCGTCCTCGCCGCCGGCCAAGTCCCGCCGGTGGTTGACGCGCGGGTCACTGCGCTCATCGGGAATGTGCACGGGCTCGTTGTGCTCCACGACCCAGGTCGCGACGCCGGTCTCGCCGGGTGCCCACGGCTCGAGGTAATACGCGGCGTCGAGGCCCCGGGCGGTCAGTGACGTGAGCAAACCGGTGGTCGGATCGATGACCTCGATGGCGATGTTGTCGCAGGCCAGCAGTCCGCCGAGGCGGTCGGTGATGCTCTCCAGCACGCCACGAGTGTCCAGCGTGGTCAGGATCGACTCCGTGATCTGGAGGAGTTCGCGCTGGCCGCGCAACTGCTGCTCCAGGGCGAGCGTCTGCTGGCCCAGGCGCTCGGTCGTATCGGCGGTCGCCATCGCCTGCGCCGCAAAGCTCGCGTAGATGACCAGCAGGCGCAGATCGTCGTCGCTGAACCGATGCAGTCCCAGCTTCGACAGAACGAGGACGCCGATGACCTGGTCGTCGATCAGCATCGGGGCGAGGAGCATCGATTCGTCGAGGTCGTCCGCGGTCCCGGGGACCGTGTTCGCTCGTGGGTCCGCGGCAGCGTCTCCCAGGTTCTGAGCGATCCGATGCAGCGCGACCCAACCGGTGATGCCCTCACCGAGGGTGACCCGGAGCTGATCCGGCGTTTCGTCGACGTACTCGCCGACCTGGCCCAGCATGGCGATCGGGATCAGGTCGTCGCCGACGAGCCGGTAGACCCGCGAGTTGTGGTAATCGATGAGCTCGCGCAATTCCGTGGCGATGGATCGGCCGATCTCGGCGACGCTGGATAGCCGATTGAGCCGGGCTCCCAGCTGCTGGATCGACTGCAGCTGAGCGGCCCACGTCGCCATCCGCTTGTAGTCCTGGGCGGCCCGGATCGCCACGCCGGCATGGGTGGCGAGCGCAGCCATCGTGTCGAGTTCATCGGTCGACCAGTGATGCGGCCGGTCGTGGTAGACATTGAGCAGGCCGAGCGTGACCGTCCCATCGAGCAACGGGGCAGTGCAGATCGTGTCGAATCCCTCCTGGACGACGGCCGCCCGGGCGCCTTGGCCGCGAGGATCGTCGCGATACGCCACGGAGAAGAGCGGCTGCCGAGCCGCGACGGCCTCGGCCGCCAGGGACGGGGCCGGGAAACCCCGGACGCTTGCGATGTACCCGGTGGACAGGCCGCGAACGACCTCCGCGATCACCCCGCCGTCCGGCTGCTGCATGAAGACGGCGGCCCGGTCGCCCTCGAACAGGACCATCGCGTGGTCGACGAGCCCCGCCAGGATCTGATCCAGGTCGAGGCGGCTGTCGATATCGTTGGCGACCCGGTGGAGTGCCTCGGCGCGATGGAGGAGGTGGGCGACGCCGTCAGCTCGGCGCGCGACGCCGATGATGGCACCCAGGCCATCCGCGACGACCTGGGCGATGTCAAGATCCCGCTGGTCGAGCGAACCTGGCGTCTCGCCCACGATGAGTAATACGCCCCAGGCCTCCGTGGCCCCGGGGATGGCCACTGCCAGCTCTGGCCGCGAGTCGCCCAGGATGGAGAGCACGGCCTCTCCGGGATCGTCGCCCAGGAGGAGCCCCGGCATCGGGGAGTGGCGCGTCCGATCGTGTCCTGCAGCCAGATCCATGGTCTTGCCGAGGATGCCGAAACGGACGGGCAGATCGACCGGTCGGTGCCCTGTGGCGACGTCGGCCGCCGCGAAGGCTCGAGGCCGGAAGCGATCGTCGCGAGCCTCCCAGATCACGACCATGTGGTGGCCGTACGCGTCGCGCACGGCGATCGCCGCCGCCTGCAACGCCTCGTCGGCGTCCTCGAACGTCTGTGTCAGCCGGGCGATGGTCGCGACGACAGTCAGGTCCAGATGGTGGCGTTCCGCATCGAGCGGGTCGGCCCGCGGCGGGTGGGCGACCGGACGAGGAACCGGTCTGAACCGGGCGGGCACCGCCGGGTCGATCGTCCGCCGACCGCCCCAGCTGCGGAGCGTGACGGACGCGACGCCAGCCGGCGCGCCGGTCTCGGCTGCGGCCAGGAAGCGTTGCAGGTCACTCAGTCGGTAGCGTCGATCCCCCCGCGGATTGATCCGGTAGTAGCGCAACCGACCGGCATCGCTCCACGCCCGGATGGTGTTGGCATGGACGCCCAGCAACCTGGCGGCCTTGGTGACCGACAGGGTCGCGTCCGTTGGGCGAGGGGGTAGGGTGATCGGCATGGCTCATTGAAGAAATGTGAACTCGATCCGCCGAGCCTACCAATATCACAGTTCTTGCCAATCGCCCGATGGTCCTGCCCGGTCAGGTGCCCCGCCGAGCCGTCAGGCGGACGTAGAGGAACGTCACGGCGACCGAGGCGATCCCGATCCCGACGACTGCGAGCAGAGCGAAGATCGGGTCGCCGACCAACCCGGGCCCCTGCCCGGAGCTGCGCGGGTCGCCGCCGGAACCTGCCGTGGGACTGGGCGAGGCAGCCAGCGCCGTCATCGCCAGGGCCAGCCACGCGCTGACTGCCGAGGCCGTCGCCAGCGCTCGAGCGATCTTCACGTCAACGCCCCGACGACGGCCAGGAGGAGGCCGGCCGTGACCAGGACGAGGCCCCCGATGAGGCACGCGGCAGCCACGCGCGGACGGCGCGAGTCGCCTTCGGTCAGGATGCGCATCGCCTCCGCCGGCTCCAGTGTCGTCAGGATGAGCGGGCGCCCCAGCCCGGCCGAGAGGATCGGCACTCCTTCCGGGCCGATGCTCGGAACGCCCAGGACGATGGCATGCTCGACCGAGGAGACTTGCTCGACACGGAGACGGACGAGGGTCTCGGCGGCCGTTCCGGGTGGGACACGGTCCATGAGGTCTGCCGCCGTCCCGACCGATTCGCGGGGGACGACGACGAGTCCGACGTCCAGTGCCGCATCGTCGATGACGATCCCGTCCAGCCCATCGCGGACCTCGAATGTGACTCGTTCGCGCCGATCCTCGAACGCGGTCCAGGTTGCTCCGTGGCCCAGTTGCAGGCGAGTCCGGCGGAAGACCAGCGGGCGGTGGGCATCGTCCTCGAATTCGTTCTCGGCATCGATCCGGCCACGGACGCGAACGTAGCGCCCAGGGCCGCCCGCCAGTGCCCGGGCCTCGCTGACACTCACCTCGAGGGTCGAGGCGAGCAGCCGACCGACCCGATAGCTGGTCCCGTACGAGCGGAGCACCAGTGCCCCTGCGGCAAGTGCGACCAGACCAGCGGCGAGGAGGATGAGGGGTGACACGGCGGCGATGATACGCGGCGGACACGAAAAGGCCCGAAGGAACCTCCGCGTCACGTGGGCTTTGAGGTGATCGCAGCCGTTAGTGATACTCGGCCCCTCCGGGCTGTCTCGAATCGTACGACCCGGATAGTGGATGGTCAATGGCACTCATCCACCAACTCGGCTTGGATCCGGCCGGTTATCCACCGACCGTCCACACCGGACCTGGCAGCACGAGCTCGCCGGCCGCGTCGCCGGCGGCACCGCGCCGCGGGCCAACCTAGCTGCGGTCCCGGCGGCCAAGTCGGCCCTGGCGGCCAAGTCGGCACCGGACGGCGGCCCCGGCGGCCAAGTCGGCACCGGACTCAGTTAGTCCGAGCCAGACCTGGGTTCGGGCCCGATGTTCCCCCAGGGAACGGATTCGCGACAAACGCCTCGTGGTCCGATCCCCAGACAGCACTCCGGGACCATCTGAGCGATGAACCACGAGGGACTTGTACGAAAAGTGTTCCTGGGGGGAACGGCCGCGTTGGTCCGGCGCCCGCGCCGCGCCCCGTGCCCGGCCGGCGGGCCAGCCGCCGGCCCCTCAGCCGCCGGCCTGGGTCGTTGGCGCTGCCGGCCGCGGAAACGGTACGTACCGGACCGCGATGGAGCTGACGGCGATGCTGACGGCGACCGCGGCGATGATGGCCACGAACAGGACGTCGTCGATCGCACCGACGGCGAGCCCGGCTGAGGCGAGGACGAAGCTGAACTCCCCGATCTGACCGAGGCCGACGGCGAGCTGGATCGGCCGGGCCTCGAGCCGCGCGAGCCGGACGAGGATCCAGGCGACGCCGACCTTCGCGACAACGACCAGCGCCAGCAACAGGGCCAGCGATGGGGCGGCATCGCCCAGGCGCCCCGGGTCGATGAGCGTCCCGATGGCCACGAAGAACAGGACGGCGAAGACATCCCGGAACGGGCGCAGGCGCCGCCGTGCCTCGGCCGCCTCGTGGCTCTCCGTGACGGCCAGGCCGCCGACGAACGCGGCAAGGGCGAGCGGGATCCCGAAAAGCGCGGCCCCAAGTCCAGCGAGGCTGAGCCCCGTCGCCACCGAGGTGATGAGGAAGAGGTCGTGTTCCTCGCGCAACTGCCGCAGCGCCCTCGGCAGGAGGCGAGCCACGACGATCGTCACGAGGCCGAAGCCGAGGAGCCCCAGAACGGCCTCCGGCAAGGAGCGCCCGTTCGGGTCGAGGGCCGCCAGCAGGATGGCCGCCAGGGCGACCCCGACGAGATCCTGCAGGACGCTCCAGCCGAGGAGCGCGACCTCGGTCGCCTTGTCGGTCGTTCGCCGGCGGCTGAGGGTCATGTTGACGATGACGACAGACGAGGAGAGCGCGACGCATAACCCGACGAGGGTGGCAGCCAGTGGTGGCAGCCCGATCACGACGAACGCCGCGCCGGCGATGATGGTCGACAGGATGGCCTGCGCGGGCGCCGCCCAAAGGAGTGGCCCGTGATCGCGCCGCAGCCGCCCCAGGTCGATCTCGATGCCGACCTCGAACAGGAGCAGGACGACGCCCACGTCGGCGAGCAGTCCGAGCTGGTCACGGTCGGCGACGTAGCCCGGGGTGAAAGGCGAGAAACCGACCCCGACCGCGAGATAGCCGATGATCGCGGGCAGGCCCAGGCGGCGGGCCAGCCAGCCAGCGGCGACCGCGGCCAGAAGGATGAGGCCGATCTCCAGGATGGGCGTCGAGGTCGTCTCCATCGGGGGATGGTACCTGGGCGCCGGGCGGCGTCGGGCGGGCCGTCGGCCGGAACGTCAGGCGGTCGTGAGCTCGCGCAGGATGGACGCGAAGATCGGCAGGGCTTGCTCGACCATCTCGTCGTTGGCGGTCAAGGACAGGCGAAACCAAGCGGGCAGCTCGACGATCGTGCCCGGCAGGACCAGGACGTCGCGCTCCGCGAGCCGTTCCAGGAACGCGATATCGTCGTCGATGGCGAGCGAACCATGATGTAGAAGGTGCCTGCGGGCATCGATCAGGAGTCCGCCCGCGTCGCGTCGCGCTTACCGAGACCGCGTCCGCGCGTTGATCCTTGCGAGGGCGCCCACCCAGTCGGGGTCGTACGGCTTGCCTGGAGCGTCGAGGTCGATCGTCATCGGAGCGTGGTCGCTCGGGACCGGCGGGCCCTTGCGCGCAGCGCGGTCGATCTCGGCGTCTACCACGCGCGTGGCCACCGGCGCAGAGGCCAGGATCTGGTCGATCCGCATGCCGAGGTTCTTGTGGAACATCCCGGCTCGGTAGTCCCACCAAGTGAAGCGTCCGAGTTCGTCATGACGGGCGCGGTAGACGTCGCTGAGGCCGAGATCCAGGAGTGCACGGAAGGCGGCCCGCTCCGGCTCGGACACGTGCGTCCCACCGTGGACGGCCGCGGTGTCCCAGACGTCTGCGTCGGCAGGGGCGACGTTCAGGTCTCCGCCCAGGACCAGCTGGTCCGTGCGCCCCAGTTCTTGAGCCGTCCAGCGCGCGAGGCGTTCGAACCAGGCCAGCTTGCCGGTATAGAACGGCGACCCGACCACCCGCCCATTTGGTGCATAGAGACTCACGACGCGCAGTCCACCGACCGTGGCCGCGACCATCCGAGCCTCGTCGAACGGGTCGAAGTCGTCCTCGCCCGTCGTCTCGGCACCGGCACCGCCCGGCCCGGAATCGCGCACGGGCCCATCGCCGAAGTTCGTGACGACATCGCCGATCGACAACCCGTTGCGGGCTGCGATCGCCACTCCGTTCCAGCGACCTTCACCGTGGTGGATCAGCTGGTAGCCGGCCATCCCGAAGGCCATGACCGGCGCATCGGCATCGGTCAGCTTGGTCTCCTGGATAAGCAGGATGTCCGGCGCGGCCCGCTCCAGCCAGCGCTCCACAGCATCCTGGCGAGCCTTGAGCGAGTTGACGTTCCAGGTCGCGATGCGCATCGGGGTCAGGACATCTCAGTAGCGCCGGCCGCGTTGGCGCGCCAGATCGAAGGTGGCCGTGTCGGCGATCGACATGACGGCCATCGTCCCGGCCTGGACCGGGTCCGACACGACGAGATCCACGTGTTCCGTGATGGAGCCGACCATGTTGAGCGCGATGATCGGGATGCCGACCGCCCGAAGTTCCTCGGCCGCCACGCTGATGTCGCCACCCATGATGGAGCCGGCCAGCACGAGCAGGCGGGCACGTGGCAGGTCCGCCACAGCCCGAACGGCTGCCGCGATGTTCGCCTCGCCGACGAGCGGGATCGTGTCC
>JANONZ010000111.1:0-2884 GCA_031421095.1 Thermomicrobiales bacterium | reverse complement strand
TGGCTGCGTGAACTGACAGCGTCTGCGGCCGCGGCGCCTATCCCGATCCTGCTTGGCGGTCACACGCTCGTCGGACCGGGCGTGCGGCTGGTCGTCGGCAAGCCGGGCGCGCGATGGACGCGGGGCGCGCGGGGGGCGCGGGGGAAGTGATGGAAGCGACCCCCGGCCTGCGTCGCGACCCGGCGCCGGACCTCGACGCGGTCGGCGAGGATGCAGCACTTGTCGCCCGGATCCATGCCGGGATCGCTGCCAGCGGCCCGATCCCGTTCGCTCGCTTCATGGACCTCGCCCTGTACGACCCCGAGGGGGGCTACTACCGGGGCGACGCCGCGCGGCCGGGACGCGACGGCGACTTCCTGACCGCGCCCGAGGCGCACCCGATCTTCGGCGCGGCACTGGCGCGCGGTGTGGATGAAGTCTGGCAACGGCTCGGCCGTCCCGATCCGTTCGTCCTGCGTGAGTACGGCGCTGGCACGGGGACTCTGGCTGCCGCCATCCTCGACGGCCTGGAAACCGCCGGCTCGGATCTCGCCCGGATCCTTCGGTACCAGCCGGTTGAGGTGGAGCCTCGCCGGATCGATGCGATCGTCGCGCGCTTCGAGGAGGCCGGTCGTGCCGGCGTGCTGGTCGATCCCTTGGAGCGCGACCGGATCGGATCCGAGTCGATCGAGGGCGTCGTCCTCGGCAACGAGGTGCTCGACGCGCTGCCGGTCCACCGGGTCGTGGTCCGCGACGGGCTCCTTCGCGAGGTCCTGGTCGGTTCGAGAAAGGGCGCCTTCGTCGACGTCGAGTCGGAGCCGTCGACGCCAGGCATCGCGGCGCGATTCTCCGCCCCTGGCATGACGTTGGCCGGTGGCGTGACGTTGGCTGAGGGTCAGCGCGCGGAGGTCTGCCTGGCCCTCGACCCGTGGATGGTGGAGGTGGCCGTCGGCCTTCGTCGCGGTGCCCTCCTCCTCATCGACTACGGCTACCCGGCCACAGAGCTGTACGACCCGATCCGTCGCCGCGACGGGACCCTTCGGGCATACCTGCGCCATCGCGTCCACGACGACCCGTATATCCATGTCGGGCGGCAGGACCTGACGGCCCACGTGGACGTGACAGCCGTGGAGCGAGCGGCCGCAGGCGCCGGCCTGACGCACCTGGGCACGACGACGCAGGCCGAGTTCCTGGTCGGGCTGGGGATCGGGGACCTGCTGCAGGGCATCCAGGCGGATCCCGCCACGACCCTGGAGGGCTACCTCACGGTCCGGTCCGCGCTCATGCGCATGCTGGACCCGGGAGCGATGGGTCGGTTCCGGGTCATGGGCTTCGGCCGCGACTGGCCGGACGGGCCGGGCGGGCCGCCGCTTGCCGGCTTCGCCTATCAGCTTCGTGGCTGACCTAGTACTACTATGCTTGATAGCTCTAGTGGCACCCGGGGCTGCCTTTGGTATCGAGCAACAGTTCATGCCCCGAAGGACCCAGGGAAACTTGCCGTTCAGAACTATCGAATCGACGAGAATTGCCGCGTGGTTCCTCAAGAAGACGGTTCTCTGGCCAGCGCCGCAGCTGATATGCGGACGGGGCTTGTACCCATTCCGGTGATTTGACTTCATCAGTTGCGACCACGAGGGCAGTCGTCGCGGCCACCCTCGTGGTCGCCCTGTTGACTGCCTGCGACCGTGGTGGATTCTCCGTAACCGACGGTCCAACGAAACAAGCCCTTTCCGGCGTCCTGGTCGGAGGTTCCGTGAGCGGTGTTGACTGCGCCTGGATCGAGGAGTCATCAGGTCGCAGGGTTGAAGTCTTCTGGCCGGATCGGTGGCGGACGGAATTCCATCCACTCGCCATCTACGACGAGAACGGCGTCAAGGCCGTAAGCGGCGGCGGCGCGGTGATCCTATCCGGCTTCTTTGGCGAGGTAGGGGCGTCGCTCTGCACTACAGGCGCGCTATTCAACGCCGAGAAGGTGATCTCCGCCGGTGCGCGAGATTACTGATTTGCGCCGCGCCTGGCGGGCCAGGCATCCCCAGGATTGACCTGACAACGTGCCATTCGAAGGATTCCGCCCCCTGAGAGCTCGCATCCGCTCCTGCGAGCAGGTGCCGACGGCGGACTCGAGAGGCGCTGATGCACGGCGGCATCAATCGGGCTCTGGTTCGCCCTCGCCCACAACCTGATGCGAACGGTGGCTCTCCGCCAAGCGGCCGCAGCGACCTGAACCCTCCCGGCACCCGCCGATCGGGGGAAGTCGATCGAGATCCTGTCCGTCGATGTCAGTCCAGCGGTCAATACCGCCCGGAATATGGACTCGTTCTCAGCCTCTAGGGCGAGCTACCTATTGCCCGACGAAGGGGCGCCACAGCACGCTTCGGCACGGTCGGGCACGACACCCCCGCGGACGTTTCGATCGCCTCGCCAGTCCGACTCCCGCTGCTAGAATGGCGCCGGATCAGGCGCGCCCGCTCCGGGTGTGTCTGCGTTCTCCACAGGGTCCTCGGCCTCGCGACGCCATCCGCGCGTCATGCGAAGGGAGTTCGGTTGACCGGTATCTGGTACGTCCTGGGGTTCGCGTTCGCGGGTGTCTCGTTCGTCTTCCTGACCATCGGCGCGGCGTGGCTGATCTCGCATCGCAATCGTGGTGACGAGCACAAGGGCTTGCCCTATGAATCCGGCATCGACACATTCGGCGACACGCACGGTCGGTTCGGGTTGTCGTTCTACATCTACGCGTTGCTGTTCGTGGCCTTCGACATCGAAGTGATCTTCATCTATCTGTGGGCCATCTCCTTCCAGAGCCTGCTGCTGAGCGGCCTCGTCACCATGTTCATCTTCGTGGCCATCCTCCTGCTTGGGCTGGCGTACGCCTGGCGAAAGGGGGCGCTGTCATGGCGCTGATCCC
>JANONZ010000110.1:0-3364 GCA_031421095.1 Thermomicrobiales bacterium | reverse complement strand
CGGGCAGGAACGAAGGTCCGCGCCGGAGATCGGCTCGGTTCCGTGGATGTGCTCGGGATCCAGCAGGAGGTCGTCGCCCCGACCGACGGTGTCGTCGGCGCGTGCCTGGTGGAGCCGGGAGACGCCGTGGAGTACGGGCAGGACCTCATCGTCATCGAGTTCGCCTCCACTCCGCTGGGGGCTTGAGCGTGTTCAGCAAGATCCTCATCGCCAACCGTGGAGAGATCGCGCTGCGGGTCCTGCGGGCCTGTCGCACCCTCGGCGTGGAGGCGGTCGTCGCCTACAGCGAGGCGGACCGCGAGTCGCTGCCGGTCCAGCTGGCCGATGAGGCGATCTGCATCGGGCCGGCGGACGCCAGGCGTTCGTACCTGTCGGCGCCGGCCGTCATCTCCGCCGCGCTCGTGACCGGCTGCGACGCGATCCATCCGGGTTACGGCTTCCTGTCGGAGGACGCGGGCTTCGCCGATGCCGTTGCCGCCCATGGGCTGACGTTCATCGGCCCGTCGGCGGCTGTCTTGGAGCGCTTCGGCAGCAAGGCCGGGACCCGCCACCTGCTTGGCGGCCATGGGCTACCGACGATCCCGGGCTCGGACGGGATGTTGCGCGACGAGATGCATGCCCTGGACGAAGCCGAGCAGATCGGCTACCCGGTCCTCGTCAAGCCATCGGCCGGCGGTGGCGGCAAGGGGATGCGCATGGTGCGCACGCCGCGCGAGCTGGAGTCCGTGCTCCGGGTCTGTCGATCGGAGGCCAAGGCCGCCTTCGGTGACGACTCGCTCTACCTCGAGAAGTGGCTGGACGAGAACCGACACGTGGAGATCCAGGTCGCGGTGGACCGTTACGGCCACGGCGTCCATCTCGGCGAGCGCGACTGCTCCGTCCAGCGGCGCCACCAGAAGATCCTCGAAGAGGCGCCGACGCCGGCCCTGTCCGATGCGGCCCGCGCCGACCTCGCCGAACGGGCGGTCCGGGCAGCTGTAGCGGCTGGTTACGAGAATATCGGGACGCTTGAGTTCCTGGTCGATGCCAACGGCGACTTCTTCTTTATCGAGATCAACTGCCGGATCCAGGTGGAACACCCGGTCACCGAGATGCTGACCGGCATCGACATGGTCGCGATCCAGATCCGCATCGCGGCTGGCGAGCCGCTCGGATTCAGCCAGGCCGACGTCGTCATGCACGGTCATGCCATTGAATTCCGGATCAACGCCGAGGATCCGGCCCACGACTTCCGGCCCGGCGCTGGCGTCGTCGAGCGCTACCACGCGCCGGGCGGGCCCGATGTCCGGATGGATTCGCACCTGTTCAGCGGCTACGAGGTCCCGCCCTTCTACGATTCCCTGCTGGGCAAGCTGATCGTCTGGGGCCCCGACCGGGCAACCGCCATCGCCCGAGGCCGGGTCGCGCTGAACGAACTGGTCGTCGAGGGGCTCGTGACGAATATCGCGATGCACCAGGCCCTCCTCGCCAACGACACCTTCCTTGAGGGCCGGATGACGACGAATCTGCTCGACCGTGTCGGGAGCGCAGCGTTCCTGGCCGCCGCGGCCCGATCATGAGCCACCGGCCCGTGCCTGGCCGCCGGCCCGTGCCTGGCCGCCGGTCCGAACACCCCGGCCAACCACTGGCCGTCCACCCGAGTTGGAGCTGCCCATGACCGAGACCGTCCATACGACCCGTGAGATCGAGGCCCTCATCCCGCACCGCTGGCCGTTCCTGCTCGTCGATCGCATCGTCGAGTACGACCCCGATGCGAAGCGGATCGTGGGCCTCAAGGGCGTGACCGCCAGCGAGTGGTATTTCCAGGGCCACTTCCCGGGACTGCCGGTCATGCCGGGCGTCATCCAGGTCGAGGCGCTCGCCCAGACGATGGCCGTTTACGTGGCGAAGCAGCCGGGCTTTGGTGATCGGGTGGGTCTGTTCGCGGCCATCGACGACTGCCGCTTCAAGCGCGTCGTGAGCCCGGGCGACACGCTCCGCCTGGAGATCACGATGGAGAAACTGGGTGGACGGTTCGGGCGCGCCCGGGGCATCGCCAGCGTGGATGGCGAGACCGCCTGCCAGGCGACGCTCAGCTTCATCATCCCGGGCGAAGGCGTGCTCAGATGACCCGCATCATCGTCCTCTCGGATGTCCACGGCAACGCGGTCGCGCTGGCGGCTGTCCGTGCCGCGCTGCGCTCGGAGAAACCGGATCTCGTCGCCGTCGCGGGCGATCTGGTCCTCAACGGTCCGGATCCATCCGGGACCGTGGACCTGCTGCGTGAGATGGAGGCCGACGGCGCCGCCATCGTCAGCGGCAATACGGACATCGCCGTCGCCGACTTCGACTACGCCGCAGCCTTCCCCTGGCTGACCGACGGCGTTCCTGAGGTGTTCCAGGCCGCGACGGAATGGGCCCACGACGAGCTCGGCGACGAGCGCATCGCGTGGCTGCGGCGCCTGCCATCGGAACGTCGGTTTCGGGCCGACGACGGCACGATGATCCTCGTCTGTCACGCGTCGCCGGGCTCGCAGACGGCCGGCTTCGACCAGGAGCTGGAACCCAGCGTCACCATCGAACGAACGGCACGGACCGATGCCCGGGTCATCGCCTGCGGCCATACCCACATCGCGGAGGTCCGGGACCTTGGCTGGAAGCTGATCGTCAACGCCGGCTCGGCCGGCTATGCCTTCGATGGCGACCCGACGGCGTCATGGGCCCGCATCGATATCGATGACGGTGAGATCAAGGCGGAGATCAAACGAACGGAGTTCGATGCGCTCGCGGTCGCCAACGCGATCTCCGCGCGCGGCCTGCCGGGCGACGTCTACCGGGCGGCCACGGTCCGGACCGGGAAGCTGGTTCGATGAGCGACCGTCGCCGTGTCGTGGTGACCGGCATGGGGATGGTCACGGGACTCGGCAATGATGTCGCGTCGACCTGGGCCGGCCTGGTCGCAGGGCGTTCGGCGGTGCGGACCATCGCGTCATTCGACCCGTCGCGCCTGACCTCGCAGATCGCCGCGGAGGTCCACGACCTCGACGCCAGCGGGATCCTGGACCGCAAGGAGATTCGCCGCACGGACCGCTACATCCAGCTGGGACTCGTGGCGGCGCGCGAGGCGCTTGACCAGGCTGGCCTGCCGGCGCACTTCGATGGCGAACTCGCGGAGCGGACCGGGGTCATCCTCGGGACCGGCCTCGGCGGCGTCGGGACGCTCACGGACGGCGTGACTGCGAATGCCCTGCGCGGCCCGGACCGGATCAGCCCGTTCCTCATCCCGATGGGCATCGCGAATATCGGGGCCGGCATGGTCGCGATCCAGTTCGGGATGACCGGGCCCAACTTCACGGTGGTCTCGGCGTGCGCCACCGGCGGCCAT
>JANONZ010000109.1:0-7310 GCA_031421095.1 Thermomicrobiales bacterium | reverse complement strand
GTCCGACGGCGTGACGGAGAACTCCCGTCGCGCCGTCGCGAGATAGGCCGCGACCTCCACGTCCTGGCGCGACGCGCCCCAGTCGAGCTCGGCGCCCAGGATGGCGGCCACCCGAGGGGCGATCGCCGCTCCCCGGTCCGGCAGCTCCTGGGCGAGTCGAGTCCGGCGGGCGAGGACGTCGTCGATGGACAGGGCGAGCTCGTGGCGCGCGGCCCAGGCAACCTCCGCCTCAAGGAACGGGCGCCCGGGGACGAGCGGGCGGATGAGTCCGAGCTCAGCGCCAAGCGCGACGACCGCCGGCGCCTCCGTCCCGTGCCGGTCCACAAGTCGCCGCGCCGCCTCCGGTCCCACCTCGGCGATGGCCGGGATGGTCGCAAGTCCCGCGACGATCCGGTCGAGCGCGTCGGGCTCCGCCGCGCCGATGAGGCGGCGCTCCTCCGTGTCGCTGGGCCGGGCCTTGGCGCCGTCGCGACCGAGCACGGCGTCGAGCGCATCGCGGGCCATGACCCGGTAGGTCGTGTATTTGCCGCCGCCGATGCCAACGACCCCGGTCGGGCCGACGGTCACCCGGTGCTCGCGCGAGGCCTTGACGGTAGAGCCGTCCGACGAGGCGACGAGCGGCCGAAGCCCGGCGTACGTGCCGACGACATCGGCCCGCGTGAGGTTCACGTCCATCGTGGCATTGACCGTATCGAGGAGTTTGTCCACCTCCCAGCCCGCGGCGGACGGACGGGCCGCCGGTCCCTCGAACGGGGCGTCGGTCGTGCCGATGAGCCAGTGATCCGGCCACGGGACAAGGAAGACGATCTTGCCCGGCACCCGGATCGTGAGCCCGGTCTTGTTCGGGATGCGCGACCGCGGGACGACCAGGTGCGCGCCGCGACTCGGCAGGATGCGGAGCGACCCAGCGCCGAACGGATGGTCCGGTTCGGCCGCCCAGACGCCCGTGGCGTCGATGACGGCCTTCGTCGGGATCTCGAGCTCCGCCCCGGTCGAACAATCGGTTGCTCGCAGTGCATCGATGGCGCCGACCGTGTCCGAGCGGATGCCCGTGGCCCGGACCCGGGTGACTGCCACGCCGCCGGCGGCCATCGCGGTCCGAGCCACGGCCAGGGTGTAGCGGGCGTCGTCCTCGACGCCGTCGTGGTACAGCAGGCCGCCGCGCAGGCCGCCCTTTCGCAGTGTAGGTGCGAGATCCAGCGTCTCCGCTCGCGACAGGCGGCGATGCCAGCCGCCGTCGTGGCGCGCGCCCAGGATGTCGTAGAGCGTCAGGCCGGCGTCGTAGAACGCCTTGGACAGGAACGGGATCCCGTAGATCGGGAAGAGGAGCGGCTCGATCCGGACGAGGTGCGGCGCCAGCGCCAAGAGACGGGAACGCTCCGCGAGAGCCTCCCGGACGAGCCCGAACCGGAACTGCTCGAGATAGCGCAGCCCGCCGTGGATGAGCCGTGACGAACGCGATGAGGTGCCGGCCGCGATGTCGTCCTGTTCGACGAGGGCGACCCGGAGGCCGCGCGAGACGGCATCGAGGAGCGCCCCGCTGCCGACGATGCCGCCGCCGACGATGACGACGTCCCACGGTCCCGCGGCAAGTGCAGCGAGATCAGCGCGACGCCGCTCCAGCGGGCTCGACGGCGAGTCCGCGGTTCGCTCGATCGTGTCGGTCATCGCCCCGTGGAGTCCGTGTGCCTCGAGATCCGCCAGAGGAGCCATGCCGTCCCACCGATGAGGACGATGATCGCGAGCGGCGTATGGAAGACGACTTCCTGGACCGGAGTCGGAAGGAGGCTCGTGAGGACGGCCGCGCCCAGCACGAGGGCCACGACGATGACCGCCACGACGATGACCTCACGCCAGCCAGGCTGACGGTCCGGGACCTGCGGCTCAACCACGGTCCGCCTCCACTGGGATGCCGATCGGTGCGACAAGGACCTTGCCGGCATACGCCGCGCCGCGGCGCGTCTGAAGGCCGGTCTTCGGGCGATGGAAGGTGACTGTCAGGTCGGCACTGACGGCCGGCTCCGACGGTTCACCGCTCGAGAGGTCGATGGCCGTCGGCGTATCCACGGCGACGACCGGGACGCCGGCCGCCCGGGCGCGCCCGACGACGTCGACGGCGGTCCGGATCGGTTCGCGGAGGGCGCCGCGGACCCCGGTCCCGAGGAGGGCGTCGACGATGACCGAGGCCTTCTCGATCCCCTGCCCGAACATCGCCACATCACGGGCGTGGGGGAGGTGGATCTTCGTGATGCCCGCATCGCGGGCGATCCGGTCCCAGTTGCGCGCCGCGGTCGCACCGCGCGGTCGCGCCGCGCTGCCGACCAGGGCGACGATGACGTTCGCTCCCGCCAGTGCGAGCCGACGCGCCGCCACGAACCCGTCGCCGCCGTTGTTGCCCGGGCCGGACATGATGACGATGGGGCCGCGCCCCCAACGCTCAAGGTCTGTGACGAGGGCCTTGACCGCAGCCGCCACGGCCGTCCCGGCGTGCTCCATCAGGCGCTCTTCGGGGAACCCGAGGGCCTGCGCACGCCGGTCAGCGCCCGTCATCGTCTCGGCCGATATGGCGGGCAGGGCCGCGCGAGATGCCCAATGCCGGCGGAGGGCGCGCAGATCCATCTCGAAGATGGACGGATCGTCGGCGGGCAGCGGCGGCGTCGCGCCGGGGATCGAGGGGTGGACAGTCGCGGGCATGGCCCGGGAAGCGTAGCCGACCAACGACGGTCCCGGGTCGTTGTCAGCGGGGCAGGCGTGCCACGCGTGCCAGGCGTGCCAGCCGCGGTCCGACACCCCCCGCCTTGTCCAGCTCGATGAGGCCTTCACGCTCGAGCGCCGCGAGGGCAGTCTCCACAGCGGCCGCGCCATGACCGCCGATCGGTGCATCAACGGCCGTCCACCTTGCATCCGGCGCATCTCGCAGGCGATCGACGATCCGGCCACGCAGCCAGCGCGACGTGGTCACGAATGCCGCCGCGGTCTCTCGAGCGGCGGACCGGGCCGGGCGATGCGCGACTGGCACGGGTTCGGCCGGCGTCGTCACGTACCGGCACCATGCCTGCGCCGGACACGCCTCGCAGGCCGGGCGACGCGACGCACACAGCGTCGCCCCAAGGTCCATCAGCGCGTGGGTCCATTCGCCCGGCCGGTCGGGCGGGACCGCCGCGTCGGCGAGGATCTGCATCTGAGCCGTCCCGAACACGCCGACCCCACCGGCCAGGATCCGCCCGAGGACGCGCCGGACGTTCGTGTCGACGGCGCCGACGGGCAGGCCGAAGGCGAGCGCCGCAATAGCGCGGGCGGTGTAGGGACCGACGCCCGGCAGCGCCTTCAGGGCGGGCAGGTCGGACGGAACGCGACCCCCGTGCTGCTCGACGATCACGTGCGCCGCCCGCCAGAGGTTCAGCGCCCGGCGGTTGTAGCCCAGCCCCTGCCAGGCCCGAAGGACGTCCGCAGGGGCGGCGGCGGCCAACGTGTCCACTGTCGGGAATCGGACCATGAATCGGGTCCACGCCTCCCCCGCCCGGGCCACTTGTGTCTGCTGGGCCATCGCCTCCGAGACGAGGATCGCGTACGGGTCGGTCGCCCCGCGAAACGGCAGCGTTCGACGACGAGCCGCGTACCACGTCAGGATGGCGTCGCGCAGGCCGGGTGGGAACTCGATGGGGCGATCGGTCGGTTGGTCGGTCACCGTCGAGGCCGCGCCTCGTCCTCGAACAGCCCGCGCATGCCCTCTGTCGGCGCCCACAGCCAGGTCGGCAGGTACGTACTCGCGTAGATGAACTCGTAGCACTCCTTCTCGATCTCGAAGGCGCGCAGGAGGGCCGTATCCACGATGATCGGCGCTGCCGCCTCGCGAAGGCCGGCCCGATAGGCGTCCAGGAAGCGCGACCTCGAGCGGCGCAGCCAGGCGGCCAGGTCCAGCCCCGGTGACTCGAGCGGACCCCCGTTGCGGGCAACGGCTCGCCGTCCGGCACTGTGCCCGACGTGGTCCAGCGAGCGGAGCATGGATGCCACGTCGCGCAACGGCGACTGGTGGGCGCGCCGCTCCTCGAGCGGGCGCACGGGTTCGCCCTCGAAGTCGACGATCCGGTAACCGCCCGGTGCGATGAGCACCTGGCCGAGGTGATAGTCGCCGTGGACCCGGGTCAGCAGCGGCGGGCTGGACAGCGCCTCAAAGACGGTCAGTTCCGCAGCGATCCGTGCCGCCAGATCACGGAGAACCTTCCCGGCTTCGCCGGGCGTCACGTCGACGGCACGAGCGAGCTGGAGCCGGGCCCCGCGCGCCCACCCGCGCAGCTCGTCTCGGGTCGCGAGACGCGGCTCGAATTCGCGGACGCCGTGCCCGTCGGCGAGGGCCGCGTGGAGGCCGGCGGTCAGGGCACCCAGGTCGGCCGCGACCACCGTGGCAGATTCGATGCTGACATCGCCGCGCCCGAAAAGCCAACCAGTCAGCGACTCCGCGATGGTCTCGAAGGCGTCTGCGCCATCCGCGATGAACGCCTGGGCGATGGCCACAGTCGACGTCCCGGCCGTGGCGCGCCCGGCCGCCGCCGAGACGATCTCGGCGTAGCCCGCGAGCGGCGGGACGGCGGCAAAGCCGGCCTCTTCGGTCAGGTAGGCCAGCAGCTCCAGGTCGGGGTTGAGGCCCGGTTCCAGCCGACGGAACGTCTTCAGGAGGAGTCGCTCATCGAAGACGGTCGAGGTGTTCGACTGGTCCGCGCCGAGCCCCCGCTCGGAGAGTGCGGGGATCGTGGCCCGGGCACCCGACACGATCTTGGCGAGCGCGGCGGCCCGGCGGCAGACGAGCGTGGCGGTGACCAGCCCATCGGCCGCCGGCCCGGAACCGGCCCCCGCTCCGGGCGTCCGCGGTAGCGAGTCGATCACGATGTCCTCAGCGATGGCGGCCATCAGCGCGCGCCACATGCCGTCGCCGCCCTCTGCCGCGCGCAACGGCCGGTCGGTCAGGCCGAATGTGTAGTGCTGCGTCGTCCCGTCGTCCAGCTCTACCCGGCCGATGGCCAGGACGTGCGGCGGCCCCGGGTCCAGGACGAAGGCCTCGTCCAGGGCGATGGCGCGAACCGTCTGCCCTTTCGCGCCGAACCAGCGAGCAGCCGCGATCTCGGCTCGGTCGAGGCCTTCGAGTGCCCGCGCGACGTCCCGGAAGGACGGTCCCGATGACCCTGCCGACGTGCTCAGATCTTGAGCATGACGTGCTTGACGACCGTGTAGTCCTCGATCGCGTACATGCTCTGATCCTTGCCGTAGCCGGACTCCTTGAACCCGCCGTGGGGCATCTCGGAGACAAGCATGAAGTGATCGTTGATCCAGACCGTGCCGAACTGGATCGCCTTGGCGACGCGCATCCCGCGGGCCGCATCGGTGGTCCAGACGGACGCCGCCAGGCCGAACCGCACGTCGTTCGCCCAGGCGATGGCCTGTTCCTCGTCGCTGAAGCGCTGGACGGTGACGACCGGCCCGAACACCTCGTCCTGGACGATCTCGCTGCGCTGGTCCGGGCCGGCGATGACCGTCGGCTCGTAATAGGCGCCGGGGCGATCCGGCCGCACCCCGCCCGTGACGATCTCCGCACCGCTACGTGCCCGATCGACCATGCCCTCGACCTTGTCTGCCTGCGACTTTCCGATGAGCGACCCCATCTCGATGTCGTCGCCTTCCGCCGGGTTGCCCCATTTGATGGTCTTGACCTGGCTTGTGACTTCAGCCACGAAGCGGTCGTAGATCCTGGGCCCGGCGATGATCCGGGTGGCCGCGGTGCAATCCTGACCGGCATTCCAGAAGCCCCACAACTTGATGGCCTCCGCGACCGCATCCAGATCCGCGTCGTCGAAGACGATGACCGGTGCCTTGCCGCCGAGCTCCAGGTGGAGGCGCTTGACCTTCTCGGCCGCGACCCGGGCGATGTGCTTGCCGGTCGCCGTGTCGCCAGTGACCGAGACCATCCCGACCTTGGGATGGCCGACGAGCGGGTCGCCGATCGTCGAGCCCGTGCCAGTGATCACGTTGAGGACGCCCGGAGGCAGGATGCCGGCTGAGATCTCCGCCAGGACGAGTGCGGTGAGCGGCGTCCGGGTCGAAGGCTTGAGGATGACCGTGTTGCCAGCGGCGAGAGCCGGTCCGATCTTCCAGCCAGCCATCATCAATGGGTAGTTCCATGGCGCGATGGATGCCACCACCCCGACCGGCTCGCGCCGGATCATCGAGGTATGGCCGGCCATGTATTCGTTGGCGGCTTTCCCTTCCATCACCCGCGCCGCACCGGCGAAGAAGCGCAGGTTATCGACCATGACCGGGATCTCGTCGATGGCGGCGGCTACGGGCTTGCCGGCGTTCTTCGATTCGAGGCGGCCGAGTTCGTCGGCCCGTGCCTCGATCGCGTCGGCGAGCTTGAGCAGGGCGAGACTGCGCTCCTGCGGGGTCGTCTTGCCCCACGTCTCGAAGGCCTTGGCGGCGGCGTCCGCGGCCCGGTCGACGTCTTCGGCGCTGGACCCCGGGACCTTCGCGATGACCGTGCCATCGGCCGGGTTCTCCACGTCGAGCGTCTCACCCGACGCGGAGTCGACCCACGCGCCTCCGATGAACTGCTGGTACGTCTTGACGCGCTCCGCGACGTCGGTCATGGCGGGTCCTCCTGAAGGGACAGGTTCTGGGTCAAGGTGACTCCCGACATCGTAGTCCAGCGCAGGAAGCCCGTCCCACCACGCGGGCGGAAGACAGGCGGGTGAGGGCGACGGGGGGCGACCCGTCAGACGATCGGCTGGCCCGTCGTCGCGACCCGTTCGATGAGATCTGCCGCGCGGACGGTGCCGGAGGTGGACTTGATGCGCTTCGACATCGCGGCGAGTCGCTGCGCCAATGCCGTATCGGCCAGGAGCTCATCGATGGCGTCGGTCAGCTCCTCGTCGCGGAAGCCGTACGTCGCCAGGCGACGACCGAAACCTGTCTCGTCGATACGCTGGGCGTTGTCGACCTGGTCCCAGAACAGCGGCAGCACGATCATCGGCTTGCCGTGATGGAACGCCTCGGTCACGGTGTTGTTGCCGCCATGCGTGATCACGAGGTCCACCTGCGGCAGGATCGCCGGCTGCGGCAGGAACGCCTCGCCGACCTGGTTGTCGTGGAGGCTGATCTGGCCGGCCAGCGGGCCCTTGGAGACGATGACCCGGTGCTCGGTCGTCGCGAGCAGGTCGACGAGGCGCTGCATGAGCCCGACATCCGCGGAACCCAGGCTGCCCAGCGACAGGTAGATCAGCGCACCGTCACGCTCGCGCAGGTGCTCCGGCAGTTCCCAG
>JANONZ010000108.1:0-2814 GCA_031421095.1 Thermomicrobiales bacterium | reverse complement strand
AACCACGCCAGGTTCGACGTCACGATCGGCGCCACGAACGAGGCCCCCTGACCCGGGCCGTCAGTAGGCGGCAAGCTTCCGGATCCCGTCGGCGATCTTCTCCGGGTTGACCATGAACCAGTCCTCCAGCACATGGTTGTACGGGACGCCGGGGACCTCAGGCCCAGCGACCCGGGTGACCGGCCCGTCCAGGTAATCGAAGGCTTCCTCGGCGACGATCGCGGCGACCTCCGCCCCGTACCCACCGAACTTGTTGTCCTCGTACACGACCAGACACTTGCCGGTCTTGCGCACCGAGTCGAGCACCGTCTCCGTGTCCAGGGGACGCAGGGTACGCAAGTCGACGACCTCCGCGCTGATCCCCTCCTCCACCACCCGATCGGCGGCTTCGAGCGCGTAGTGGGCCATCAGCCCGTAGGCGACGACGGTGACATGGGACCCGGGATGGGTGACCTTGGCCTTGCCGAGCGGCACGGTGTAGTCCGTATCGGGGACATCACCTCGGACGGAGCGATACATCTTCTTGTGCTCGAAGAAGAGGACCGGATCCTCGTCCCGGATCGAGGAGCGCAGCAGTCCCCGAGCGTCGTACGGCGTGGACGGCACGACGACCTTGAGTCCCGGCACGTGGGTGAAGAACGCCTCCACGGACTGTGAGTGGTAGAGCGCGCCATGGACGCCGCCGCCGTACGGCGCTCGGATCGTCATCGGCACGCCAAAGCCGTTGTTGGAGCGGTAGCGCATCCGCGCGGCTTCCGAGACGATCTGGTTGAAGGCCGGGAAGATGAAGTCCGCGAACTGGATCTCGCAGACGGGGCGCAGGCCGTTGACGGCGGCCCCGATGGAGGTGCCGACGATCATCGACTCCGTGAGCGGCGTATCGATGACCCGGTCGTCGCCGAACTCGGCCCACAGGCCGTCCGTGGCCAGGAAGACGCCGCCCTTCTTGCCGACGTCCTCGCCCAGCACGATGATCGAGGGATCCCGCCGCATCTCGTCAGCGAGCGTCTCACGGATCGCCTCGATGAAGGTCCGGGTCGGCATCAGGACACGTCCTTCGGGTCCCCGGCGTAGACGTACCGCATGGCCGTCTCGGGATCGGGATCGGCCTCCGCCTCGGCGTACTCGGTCGCGTCGTGGACCGCCGCCGTGATCTCGGCCGTCAGGCGCGCCTCGATCTCGTCGGTCAGGACACCGGCCTCGCGCAGCTGGGCTCGGAAGCGCGGGAGCGCATCATGGCCGCGCTCGGACGCGAGTTCCTCGGCGGAGCGGTACTTGGTCTGCTGATCGTCCGACGAATGCCCGGTCAGGCGCGTCACCTTGGCCTCGATGAGCGTGGGACCCCCGCCGGCGCGGGCCCGCGCGACCGCCTCGCGCGCTGCCGCATAACAGGCGAGCACGTCCGCGCCATCGACCACAACGCCCGGGATGCCGTAACCGGAGGCGCGATCGGCCACGTTCGGCACCGACACCTCCATCGCCGCGGGCACACTGATGGCGTACCCGTTGTTCTCGACCACGAACACGAACGGCAGCTTGTGGATCGCCGCGAAGTTCAGGCCTTCGTGGACATCGCCCTGGTTGGACGATCCCTCGCCCATGCTCGCCATCGCCACTTGGCCCGTATTGCGGATCTTGGCCGCCAGCGCGATGCCAACGGCGTGCAGCAATTGCGTCGCGACCGGCGACGAGACCGACAGGATGTTGTGCTCGCGGTTGCCATAGTGGCCCGGCATCTGGCGCCCGCCCGAGGACGGATCGGAGGCCGTCGCGTACTGCGCGGTCATGATGTCGCGCGGGCTCATCCCGAATGTCAGGCACGTCGCGATGGACCGGTAGAAGGGCGTGATCCAATCGTGGCCCTTCTCGAAGGCCCAGGCGATGCCGACCTGGGCGCCTTCATGGCCCTGCCCGCTGATGACGAACGGGATGCGGCCGGCCCGGTTGAGGATCCACATCCGCTCGTCGACGGCTCGCGCCAGCGCGACAAGCCGATACATCTCGATGAGGTCCGCCTCGGACAGGCCGAGGTCCGCACCGAGTTGCGAGTCGTTGCGCCTCGTCACGGCCATCGCTCGAGTCCGGCCTCCTTGTGGCGCCGGGCCCCGCCCGGTCCGGTTCCTGCCTAGAAGTTGATGGACCGCCCGTCGACGGCCATCGCCGCTTCGCCGATGACCTCCGAAAGTGTCGGGTGGGCGTGGGTCGCGTTGCCGATCTCCCAGGGCGTCGCGTCGAGTTCGAAGGCGAGGGACGCCTCGGCGATGAGGTCCGTGGCATGTGGACCGACGATGTGAACGCCGAGGGTGTCATTCGTCTCAGCATTCGCGATGATCTTGACGAAGCCCTCGTATTCGCCGCCGATGATCGCCTTGGCGATGGCCTGGAACGGGACCTTGCCGATCTTGATCGGCAGTCCGCGCTCCGTGCACTGGGCCTCCGTCAGGCCGATCGAGGCGATCTCCGGCCGGCAGTAGGTGGCGCGCGGCTGCTTGGTGTAGTCCATCTCGTGGACATCGGACTCGCCGGCGATCGTGTGCGCGGCGATGATCCCCTCGTGCGCGGCCGTGTGAGCCAGCCACAGGCCGCCGATGACGTCGCCGACCGCGTACACGTGCGGCTCCCTGGTGCGCATCCGGCCGTTGACCTTGATGACGCCCCGGTCCGTCTCCACCTTGGTCGTTTCCAGGCCGATCTCCTCGATGTTGGCCGCCCGCCCCGTCGCGACCAGCATCATCTCGGCGCGCAACTCCGTCGGCTCCTTGCCATCCGGCCCGACGAGGACGCTGACGCCCGTGGCGTCCGCCTTGACCGAGG
>JANONZ010000107.1:0-3612 GCA_031421095.1 Thermomicrobiales bacterium | reverse complement strand
ACCAACCTCGACCGGCAGCCAGCCCTCGCAGCCGGTCCGATGGCCGCGCCGGTCGCTTGCGGAGGACGATCGCGTCGTCCGTCACCATGACATCGAGCCGATCGCCGGCCTGGATCCCGAGCTCCCGTCGAGCTTCACTGGGAACCACGATCTGGTGCTTGGTGCTGACCTTGACGCTTAGCATGATCCACGAATGCTAAGCGACTCTGACGCGGGCGTCAACGCGCATCACGACGGAAGACGCAACGGGCGGATCCGTCCGGACGCCGGATCGAACCAGGCGATGGCGGGACGGTCCGGGAAGGGGGCGCCGTCCGTCAGCGCCCGGACCCAACCGACCGATGGACCCGGAAATCGAGCGCGGAGGATCGCCGGGTACCGGTGCACCAGGTTCCGATTCGCGGCGGTGTCGACGAGCAGCCAGCCCACGGTGACCCGGTACGGCCGAGCGTCACCGCCAGCGATCATAGCCAGCACCCGCGCGTCGTCGGCCTTGCGATCAGTCGCGCGGACGGCAGCTCCCAGGTCGTCCAGGCGGTTCCAGATCTCGATGAACCCGAGGGCACGATCGGCATTGTCGCGCAGGCAGATGTCGGCCGACCGGCCTCGGTCGATGGGGCCCATCGGGAGCTCGAAGGTCCCGTCGCGACCGTGCTGGGTGGCCAGGCGCAGGACGAGTTCCTGTGCGGCGAGGTGGCCCGCATCCTGCGGACCTGCCGGCTCGATGTCACGGCTGAACGCCACCGACAATGGCCGCTCCAAGGCCAGCCCGACCCGCACCCATAGGTCCAGGGGCGCCATCTCGCCGGACCCGCGTTCGAGTTCAGCGTAGCGGGCTCGGGAGATCCCGACGAGCGACGAGACCTGTTCCTGCGTCCGTCGGCGTCGCCGACGGGTGATCCGGGCCTCGCCACCGAGCGTCGCGGCGATGCGTCGCGTCTCGGTTGCGGCCGTCGAGTGCACGGTGGTCCGCGTCGGAGGCGGGGCCGGTTGGGCGGCGGGCCGCGGCTGATCAGGTCGTGCGGCGGGCCGCGGCTGGTCAGGTCGTGCGGCTGGCGCTGACGGGCCGGGTCGCCGGGTGGGTGCCGTCCTGTCGTTGGCCATGATGCTGTCAGCATCACATCGGCGCCTTCACTGGCGATCACCGGAAGAGGATCGAGGCTGCGGACGGCCTTCGCCGCCGGTGTGCTGCTCCGACCAGCATCCTTGAGCGCAAGGCGACTCGGCGACGACTCGCGGGCTCCATCTCGATCAGGATCCGTATGGAATGCTGCCATTTCGTCGCAAACGGATGGTGACAGCAGAATCTATAACCAGAGCGTTCCTGCGCTCCGGTTGAGCCGGCGCTCAAGCCGAGCCGAGCCGAGCCGGCGCTCGGGCCGAGCCGGGCCGAGCCGAGCCGAGCCGGCGCTCGGGCCGAGCCGGGCCGGCTCCGGCACCGACCCGGACACGGTCGCGGATGTCCTAGAAGTTGGGGTCGGCCGCGCCCGTCTCGTCCACCGGGGTCGTCGACATCGCGTTGCGGGCCGTATCGAACGCGCTCGCGGATGGGGTCCACCTCGACGTTCTGTTCGTCGCATCGGTGGTCAGAGTCCCGGACACCGTCCCGAGCGTGATCGTGATCCTGTTCGTAGAGGTGTTCAAGCCCATCGTGGACGCGGTGCCGCTCGCGCCGGCGGTGGACGCGCCGCCGACGTAGTTGCCGTTCGCGTTGACCGATCCGAGTGGGAGCTGGACGGTGTTGGCCGCGTTCCAGACTGCGAATGTGTCCTGGCCGCCGTTGTCCGTGAAGCGCACGACGACGTTCGTCGAGGCGCCGGTCCAGCCAGCCAGGATGCTCTCCGGGTCGATGACCTCGCTGTACGTGTAGGTGATCGTGTCGCCGAGCTCGATCCGCCCGACGGTCGCGCCGCCGTTGACGGCCTGGATGTCGGTCGCCGTCGGAGCGGTGTTGTCGACCGTGACCGTGAAGCCGGTCTGGAGTCGGCTGTTGGCGTTGTTGTCCGTGGAGGTCAGCGTGTAACTCTTGGAGCCGGCGGTCAGGGTCGCATTGGCCGTCTGGATGGCCGTGCGATAGCCGTACGTCACGCCCCCCACGGTGTACGAGCCGGCCACGAGCGACACGGCGGTCTGGCCGGTCGTGACAGCGCTCACATCGGCCCTGATCGTGGCGATGCCACTCGGCGCAGCACCGCCGTCGGTCGCATTGGCGTAGACGTAGTAGGTGCCGCCTTGCTTGATGATGCCTGCGAAGTACAGCCCGGACTTGGCGATGACGGTCGCGGAGACCGTTGGGGCGACCGTGTCGAAGGAGGTGGCGGTCGTGAACACGTTGGCGCTGACGCTCGCGGACCCGGCCAGCAGGGCGAGCGACGCCTTGGTCCCGGCCGCGACGAGGAGACCGATCAGCGCGACGGTCGCGAGGGCGGTGAAGGCGCTACGCGCCGACGCCATCGACGGCCCGCGGTCGCGCCGCGCCCTGGCGTCGGGCGGTCTCCCGCTCATCGAGCAGCCAGCCGAACGACAGCAGTGCGGCGAGCGCCGCGAACAGGGCGACCATGCCCGAGGGCATCGTCATGAAAGCGATGGCGAAGCCGACCAGCGGGACGCTCCCGACGACGATGCCCACGACCGAGGTTGCCGGCACGAGGGTCGGATCGGCCGCGGCGTTCGCATCGCCCTGGGTCTCCAGCGCGATGCCGCTGGGAAGCGTCACGACCCGAATGACGCGGTGGGTCACGAGAACGCCGCTGTCGAATCGGATCGTGACGACGTCGCCCGCGACAAGTGTCGCGGGCGACGGGGTCGCCTCGATGGCGACCGAACCGAGCGGGATCGAGGGTTCCATCGAGGCACCCTCGATGACGATGAGCCGAAGACCGACCAACGGCGCGAGGTGAAGGGCGGCCGCGAACGCGAGGCTGGTGCCGGCCAGGGCCAGCCACAGGGCTCGGATCGCGCCTCGGAGTCGCCGGTTGTCGGTCATCGGATCGCCTGGGTAGCCGGCAGCGCCGGAGCCTACGGGTTGTTCGCTGTCTGTTCGGCGCTGAACGTGAAGGTAGCGGTCGTCGTGGCGCCCTGGAAGGCGTTCCCGGTCGCGGACGGCAGGGCCGCCCGGAAACAGAGGACCTCGCTGGCAGCACCGGCCAGGGTGCGGTCGCCGGCCTGGGCCCCGGCTGTCGGGTCACCGATGGCGCCGGCCGCCAAGGTCCCGCTGTACAGCTGGGTACCGTCGAAGTTCGTGCAGCCCGCCGTGGCCGTGTCCTTCGTCTTGATGACGAGCGTCATCTGATCGCGCAAGGCCTTTGCATCGGTGTTCGTGGCGGCTGTCGTCATCGCGTATCGGAGCTGGCTGGTCCCGCTGGATGTGACCGTCAACGTCCCGGTCGTCGAATCGCCCGGCAGCATGCCGGAGAACGTGATGAGCGCCGAGGCTGGGCTCAGCCCGATGACGATGGTGCCGGTGGTGAAGGTGTTGCCGCCGATCGTCGCGGTGCTCGTGAACAGCGCCAGCGAGAACCCACCGGCGCTCACGCTCGCGACCGCCAGTGCGACGGTGGCGAGCAGCAACAGATGCCTCTTGCGGCCTCCGCGAGACTCGGTCAGCGGGGG
>JANONZ010000106.1:0-2508 GCA_031421095.1 Thermomicrobiales bacterium | reverse complement strand
GCCGATGATCCGCTCGTCGGCGATGCGGCGATCCTCATGACGCTCCACAACCTGGCCTACCATGGCTGGACGCCTCGCTCACGCCTGGGTCAGCTGGGTCTGGTGCCGGGCGATGGCGTCGTGGCGCACGAAGCCGACGGGATCGACCTGCTCGCCACCGGCATCCAGCGTTCCGAGCTGGCCAACACGGTCTCGCCGGGGTTCGCGGCGGAAGCGCTGACACCCGCCTTCGGGATGGGCCTCGACGGTCTCCTGCGCGGCAAGGGCGATCGGTTCTTCGGCATCCTCAATGGCCTCGATACCGGCGTCTGGGATCCGGCGAACGACGCCGATACGGCCGCGTCGTTCTCGCGCGATGATCGCCGTGGCAAGGCGCTCTGTCGGGCAGACCTGCTCGGGCGGGTCGGATTCGATGCCTCGGATCCGGGGTCGGTCATCGGCATGGTCGGCCGGCTCGATCCGCAAAAGGGCTTCGATCTGTTGGCCGACGCGGCACCGGCCTTCCTCCGGCGGGGCGTCCGCCTCGTCGTCCAGGGCAGCGGCGATCCGGCTCTGGCCGACCCATTCCGGGCGCTGGCGGCCGCGAACCCGGACCGCGTCGCGTTCATCGAACGGTTCGATCGCGTGATGGCTCGCCGCATCTATGCCGGGGCCGACTTCTTCGCGATGCCGTCACGATTCGAACCCTGTGGCCAGGGCCAGATGATCGCGCTCCGCTATGGCACGCTGCCGATCGTCCATGGGACCGGCGGCCTGGCGGACACGGTCGTCGACGAACCGTCGCACCCGGGGGCCGGCACGGGCTTCGTGTTCGAGCACCCTACGGCTCAGGGTCTGCTCCGGGCGTGCGACGCGGCGATCGCGCTTCACGCCGCCGGCGGCCGTGCGTGGGAGGACCTGCTGGATCGGGCGATGGCGGTCGACTTCGACTGGGTGACTGGGTCGGCGCCGCGCTACGTCGAGGCCTACCGCCGTGCGATCGAGCTCCGGGCGCGCGCGTCCACGGAGATCGTCCCGCCAGGCTGAGGGCGTGCCCAGGGCGGCTCAGCCCAGGGCGCGGAGGATCGCCAGCGTGGTTTCGGCCGGGTGCGTCCGTTGCGGGGCGTGCGGGGCGCCGGCCAGGGTGAGGATGTGGTCGGCTCCGACACGCGCCGCGAATGCCGGCACGTCTGCGTCCGGCAGCAGACTTCCGGCGTCTTCATCCCCACGGATCACCCAGATCGGGATGCCTGCCGCGGACGGGTCCGAGAGATCTGCGAGGCCGCCATCCCAGTCGCCATTGTCGAGGAGGACCGCTCGAACCGCCTCGAACTCGAGCTCGACGAGCGCCTCCGCCTTGGCCTCGACATCTCCGCGGATCCAGGCCGGATTCGCCGCGGCGATGCTTGCCGCCGCGGTCGCGAGATCCGGGTAGGAGATCTCGGAGGGGTCCGAGGCCATCCGCGAGATGACGGCGAACGGGATCGTCGGCGGATCCACGAGAACGATGGTCGCCGGCCGGATCCCCGCGATGGGGAGTGCTGCGGCCGTCATCGCGCCCCAGCTGTGTCCGACGACCTGCACGTCCGGCGTGTCCAGCCCAGCTGCGTGGAACCAGCTTGCGACGTCCATCGCGTTGTCACGGAACCGGTGATGGCCGGTCCAGTGCCCAGTCAGCCCGTGCCCGGGCAGGTCCACGGCCACCACGCGACGACCGGCCGCGGCCAGCGCCGGTCCGATCCGCCACCAGATCCGGGCCGAGGCGGTGACCCCGTGGATGAGCACGAGCGGGCGATCATCGGGCGCACCCCAGGTGATCGCGGAGAATGGGATGCCGGACGCCACGGTCGTCATGCGCCGGCCGGTGAGGTTGGCAGCGCCGGCCAGTGCCGCAGCGACTGCCGGCAGAAGCGCGGCATCGGGCATCGCGGTCGGCGCGGGCATCGCGGTCGGCGCGGGCGGCGCGGGCGAGATCAGGGTATCGCGTGTCATGCGCCCGACCATAGCGCAGGCCGGTGCGACGTATCCGGGCGCGGTGGTCGTATCATCGGTGCCCGGAGCGCGCGTTCCTCGCCGGCGTTTAGGATGGTCCGATCCCCGTCAAGACCGGCGGGCCACATCGCGGAGATCCTCCATGGCCAAGCAGTTCGTCGTCCAACTGAAGAACGAGCCCGGCGCCATGGCGACCCTCGCCGAGGCACTTGCTGCGCGCGGCGTCGACCTCCGCGCCATCGGCGGCGGCAGCATGGGCGACAGCGGGCACGTGATCATGACGACCGCCGACGACGAGACGGCAAAGGCCGTTCTGGACGAGGCTGGTTACACGTATATCGAAGGCGAATCCATCGTCACCGAGGTGGACGATAGGCCGGGTGGCATGGCCCGCCTGGCGCGCGCCCTCGCCGACGCGAACGTCAACGTCTACGGCCACCTGTTCCTGGGTCGCTGGAGCGATCGAGCCATGTTCGCGTTCGTCGTCGACGACCCGGACACCGCCCGACCGATCCTCGAACGCAAGGACTAGCCGCG
>JANONZ010000105.1:0-7139 GCA_031421095.1 Thermomicrobiales bacterium | reverse complement strand
GGATTCGTGGCGGTGGGCACGGGCAGGCAGATCTCCAGTCGAACGGGACGCCCGATTGTCCCACGAAAGGACCGAACAGCGCGAACGCCCGGCCTTACACTCGCCATATGACCGTCGCTGCCGTCATCCTGTCCTCGACCGTCGCGGACTCCCTGGCCGAGACCCAGGGCCAGGCACGCGTTCGTCGGCTGTCGGATATCGGCTGGTCCGGCGGCGCCCTGCCGATCATCGTCGTCTCGCCGGACGATGACGGATCGGTCCTCGCGGCACTGGCCGGCTCCGAGGCGGTCTACGGTTCCCCGGCACCGGTCGAGGCTGGCCCGGTCGGCCAGATGATCCGCGGTGCGGAGCTGGCGATGGATGAAGTCCGCGATACGAGCGCCGTCCTGCTGTGGCCGGCCAGGATGACCTGGGTGGGACCCGAGACCGTGACCTCACTCATCGAGGCCCACGGGACGGATCCTGGCACGATCCTCCGACCGGCCTGGCACGGCGAGCCCGGATGGCCGATCCTCCTCCCCGTCGTCCATCTGGGTGTCCTGCGGGCCGTCGCTCCGGATCGCACGCCGCCCGACGTCATCGACGACCTGGCCGCCACCGTCTCGACCCGGATCGTCGAGGTCGGCGACCCCGGCGTCGTCCACGGCGTCGACACACCGCTCGCCGACCTGCCGCCGTACGAGGGTCCGCCGGATCCACCGGCCGGCCACACCCACGAATGGGGCTCCGATGTCGAGTCGGAGGCTGGCCTCGGCGAGCCGTAGCCGACCGCTAGCGCCGGTCCGGGACGCCGACGAAACGCAGGCCGAGCTCCTCATATTGGCCGGGCTCCGGGACCGAAGGCGCCTCGAGCATCGGATCGCTCCCCGATTGGGTCTTCGGGAAGGCCATCACCTCACGGATCGTCGGTTGCTTCGCGAGCAGGGCGGCCCAGCGGTCGATGCCGATCGCGATCCCGCCATGTGGTGGCGCGCCATAGGCGAAGGCGTCGAGTACGGCGCCGAACTTCTCGCGCATCGCCTCAAGCGAGTGACCCTGCAGCAGGAACGAGCGTTCCAGGAGTTCCCGTCGATGGATCCGGATGGAGCCACCGCCGAGTTCCCAGCCGTTGAGTGCCAGGTCGTACTGGAGCGCCCGGGCGCGGCCGGCCGGGTCACTCGGGGACGGTTTCCCCGGATCGCCCGACTCCGTGATGAGCAGTGCCTCGTCCTCCGGTAGCACGCCGCTGAACGGGTTGTGGGTGGCGTGCCAGCGACCGTTCTCCGTGTCCCACTGGTACATCGGGAAGCGGTGGACCCAGACGTAGGCGAGGACGTTCGGGTCGGCCAGGCCGAGCCGCTCACCGAGCTCGACGCGCAGACGGCCCAGGACGTCCGCCGTGATGTCGTGAGTGTCGGCGACGATGAGGATGAGGTCGCCTTCGCCCGCCCCGGTGCGCTCCACGATCGCGCGCTGCGTCTCGCTGGACAGGAATTTCGCGATCGGGCTCTTGATCTCGCCACCGGGTTCCAGCGACAGATAGGCGAGGCCCTTGGCGCCGAAGCGACGCGCCCGCTCGGTCAGCTCGTCGATCTCGCGTCGGGTGATGGCGGCCATGCCAGGAGCGACGATTGCCTTGACGCGGTTGCCCGCCGCGAGGGCCGAATCGAAGACGCCGAACCCCGACGCCGCCACACCATCTGGCCCGATGAGCGCCGGGGCGATGTCCACGAGCTCCATCCCGAAACGGATGTCCGGCTTGTCGGACCCGTAGCGCTCCAGCGCCTCCTCGAACGTCAGTACCGGGAACGGCGTCTGCTGGATCGGCCGGTCCGGGACCGTCTGGCGCGACACCTCGATCGCGGTCGCCTCGACGAAGGCCATGACCGTCACCTCGTCGACAAACGACATCTCGAGGTCCAGCTGGGTGAATTCCGGCTGTCGGTCGCCGCGCAGATCCTCGTCCCGATAACAGCGGGCGATCTGGTAATAGCGGTCCAGGCCTGCGACCATCAGAAGCTGCTTCAGCTGTTGCGGACTCTGCGGCAAGGCGTAGACGGTGCCCGGCTGGAGGCGGCTGGGGACCACGAAATCGCGTGCGCCTTCGGGCGTGCTCTTGATCAGCGTCGGCGTCTCCACCTCGACGAATCCGTTCGCATGATGGACCTCGTGGATCGCCTTCACCATCAGGCTGCGGAGGACGAGGCGACGCTGCATCCCCTCGCGCCGGATATCGAGATAGCGGTACTTCAGCCGCAGGCCCTCATCGACGGGCGCGTCCGAGTCGTTGATGTAGAAGGGCGGCGTCTTTGCCTCGGACAGGATCGTCACCTCGGACGCCCGGAGCTCCACTTCGCCGGTCGGCAGCTTCGGGTTCTCCGTGCCGGGCAGGCGTAACGCGACCTCGCCCTGGACCATGACGACGAACTCGGATCGGACGCGTGAGGCCTGCTCGTGGGCGGCGGGCGCATCCGACTTGTCGATGACGACCTGGGTGATGCCGTGTCGGTCGCGCAGTTCGAGGAAGATCAGGTGGCCCAGGTCACGCCGCCGATGGACCCAACCTGACAGGCGGGCGGAACTGCCCGCATCGGCGGCTCGGAGCTGGCCGCAGGTATGGCTACGGTACGGCGTGGCAAGGCTCGGGGTGGGGTCGATCATGGCCGCCGTATGGTAGTCGAACCGGCGCGCCGACCGATGCGGGGCGGGCGAGCCACCAGGGACGGCGGCGCCTCGTCGTCGGCCCCCGGTCAGTCGCCGGTCGCCCTAACCGAGGGTGCCGGTCGACCCTGCGTCTGCCGCCTCGACCCTCTGGACGCCCCGCCGTCGACGGTCGTGCAGCGAGTCATGGATCTCGGCGTTGGTGCGGACGTCCACCGCGTGCGGGTGCGGATGTCTGTGGGGCGCGCCATCGATGGCGAACGGCATGCGTGCCGAGAACAGCTCGGCGAACCGCTGGACGAGATCTGGATCGAACTGTATGCCGCCATGGCGCTTGAGCTCCTGGATGGCCGCCTCATGGCTGATCGCGTCGCGATACGGGCGTCCGGCGACCATGGCCTCATACGCGTCGGCGATCGCCACGATCCGCGCCCCGACCGGGATCTCCTCGCCGGCCAATCCGTGCGGGTAGCCACGGCCGTCGTACCACTCGTGATGGTGGAGAACGATCGTCGCCGCATCGCGAAGGGCGCCGGACTGTTCCAGGATCACCTGCCCGATCTTCGGATGCTCCGACACGATCCGCCACTCGGGATCGTTGAGCTCGCCCGGCTTGGTCAGGATCTCTTCGGGGATCGCCAGCTTGCCGAGGTCGTGCAGGAGGCTAGCCACCCGGATCCGCTCGATCTCGCCGTCCGGCAGACCCAGGCCGATCGCGAGCTGGACGGCAGCGCCGGCGATCATCGACGAGGGCTTGCCCGCCCAACCGGGACGGGCTTCCAGCGCCGCCGTGAGCGAGTCGGTCGCGGCCCCCAAGGCGGCCCGCCCGACCTTGATGGCGTGGTCGCGGGCGCTGGCGGCGATGGTCGCGCGACGGACCAATCCGTTGTCCTCCAGCTCGTGGAAGACGTAGACCTGGTCGCGCCCAAGCGCCTTGGCGCTGTACATCGCATTGTCCGCATCGCGGACCAGCGCTTCGAGGTCCAGATGACCACCGAACCCCCCTGCCACGCCCGCCGACAGGGTGGCGGCGGCCACGAACCCGTCGTCGAGCACGACCGCACTGCGAGCCACGAGCCGCCGGAGCTTCTCAGCCAGGGAGGCTGCAGCGTCGACGTCGGTCTCGGGCAGGACGATCAGGAATTCCTCGCCGCCATAGCGGCCGACCACATCGACCCCCCGAAGGTTGGTCCGCAGGACATCGGCGACCTGGCGCAGGAGGATATCCCCGGCGGCGTGGCCATGCGAGTCGTTGAGTCGCTTGAAGTGATCGAGGTCGACCATGACGACCGACAGCTGATGGGCGTAGCGTCTGGCCCGATCGATCTCCTTCTCAAGCTCGGTCAAAACCGCCTGGCGGTTGAGCACGCCGGTGAGCTGATCGACGGTGGCCAGCGTCCAGACCTCGGTCAAGCGCTCGGCGAGCTGGCCGAAGCTGGCCCGCAGGCGCGGATCCTGGATCCCCTTGGCGTTGGCCAGGTGACGTGCATCGGTCGACGAGGCGAGCCGGTCCATCAGCTCGGTGACACGCCTCGTCTGGCGCCGGACCACGGTGAACGCGAAGCCGGCCGTTCCCAGCAGGGCGCCGATCAACGCGACGGCCACGGCCGCGTAGGTCAGCACCGCTTCCGGTGCGAGATGGACGAGGTCAGGCATCGTCTGGCGGGTCTCCCGATCATGGGCCTCACGGCTTCCTGCCGCGGATCGTGACTCCATGGGCGTCCACGCACCATGAGCCGAAAGTCCCAATCCGGACCACAGGGAGTCTCCCGTGGATCGGGGTCGGAAGTGGCCCACGTGTGTCGAATCCCAAACGGATCCGTCGGACGCTGCAAGACGGATCCGGCGGCCGGTAACGGAGCCGGCGGCCGATCGCTCGGCCGCCGGAGACTGCGAGGGTGGCGAGGGATCAGGTGGGCCGGCGAGCGACCCAGATGAGGCCGAGGCCGAGGAGGCCCAGCGTGCCCGCGAGTCCGCCGATGACCCCGACCAGACCGAGACCGATCGTCAGGGTCGAGGCTGTGACCGCGCCGACGCCCAGCTGGCCGATCAGCGCATGTGCGGTGCCGCTCCAGATCTTCTCCCGGGCCGCGCCCTCGATCGGGTGCTGCCGGTCGAAACCCGTCCAGTAGCGGCCGTCGTTGACGAATTCGTAATCGCCGGCCGGGAAGCTCTGGCCCTTGTATTCCTTATTCTCTGCGAGCGTGACGGTCACCTTGCTGTTGAGGGTGTGGTAGGCGATCGTGCCCATCTGGTACATGTACTCGGAGGCCGTGTTCACGAGCGGGTCATTGGGGTTGAGGTCGCCCGTGACGATCGCGTAGCCCCAGTCCTTCGTGACGAGATCGAGGATCTTCTGGGCTCCCTCGGTCTTGCCGCGATCGACGAGCTGGCCTGACTCGTTGTAGTTGAGCTTCACGCCCTGTGCTGCGCTGAAGGCCTGGAGCGAGTTGATGCCCTCCATCGTCTTGAGGAACGTGTAGCCACCGACACCAGCGCCGAACACGCCGGCGGCAATCATCACGGCACCGAGGAGCTTGAGTCTGAAATGCATGAGAGGTCCCTTTCACGATCTGCGGTGCATCACCCCGGTAGCGTGCCACCGGTGCGGCGAGGACGCCGCTTGTCTGCTACTTTGCGACCGGCGTGGATCACAGAGGAGTGCCGCGAGGCCCCCGCTGACAGGCCAAGAGTCACCCTCCATCCGGGCATATCCGCCCCGACTCGCCGCGTCAGGCCTGCACCGCTGTCGGGTAGAAGCGCCGTCGGGCCTACAGCGCCACGTGGACGAGGCAGACGAGCAGATCGTCGCCTGAAACGGAGCTCGTGAGGGACCCGGTGGCGGGCCGGCCAACGGCGGCTGGACCGGACGTGGCGCCTCAGGCTCCGACTTGCGCGTTGGATTACCGTTGATGGGATTGATTCACAACCTCGTGGCGCAACCGAGCGTCCCAGCCGTGGGCCGGGACGCTCGAGATTGACGCAACACGGTGGGCTACTCGGTCACGACATCCTTCTTGCCGCCTCCGCCGACGACCTCACCGTGGCCGCCCGTTCCTCCGGATGCCACCCCACCGGTCCCGGCACCGCCGGCACCGCCATCGCCCGTTCCTCCGGATGCACCGCCGGCGCCGCCAACACCGTTGCCCGCGAGAGCCGATCCGGTCGCCCCGGCGCCACCATCCGTGCCCGAGCCACCCGCGACCCGATCGCTGTCCGGGCCTCCAGTGAGCGTCCCGGCACCGCCTGTGCCACCCGTGCCCGACCCACCGTAGCCGGAGCCGCCGGCACCACCACTCCCTACGGCACCGTTACCGCCGGCGCCACCCGTGGCGTCACCTCCCGCGCCGGCACCACCGACACCGCCTGCGGCGTCGTTGCCTTCGCTGCCAGACACAGTGTCCCTTCCAGCATCGCCCGAGATCGCGCCTGCACCGCCGGTGCCACCCGTGGCGTCACGGCCCCTTGCGATCCCGCCCGATCCGCCGAGACCGCCGAGCACCCCCCCTGCTCCGCCGTTGCCACCCACGGCATCGCCGCCAGACGTGTTCCCGCCGGCTCCGCCGATGCCGTCGCTACCGAGCCCGCCATCGACAACGTCGTCTCCGTCGCCGCCGAAGAGACCGCCCGGCCCGCCGGCTCCGCCGGTAGCGCTGCCCGCCGAGGCATCTCCGCCATCACCGCCGCCGCCCATGTCGCCGGCCCCGCTGTCGCCACCGAAGGCCTGGCCCGCGCTCGCAGTGCCGCCCGACCCGCCGTCGCCGTCGTCGCCGGCCCCACCTTCGATGGTGTCGCGACCCGTACCACCATAGAGACCACCCGTCCCGCCTGCCCCACCGGTGCCATTGCCAGCGGAGGCATCGCCGCCATCCCCGCCGTCACCAACGACTCCGCCTGAGCCGCCGTTGCCACCTCGCGCAGTGCCCCCGACCCCGCTACCGCCGAGGCCACCGTTCCCGTCGTGGCCGTCGCCTCCGCGAACGATGTCGTTGCCCGGACCACCGAACAGGCCGCCATCGAGCCCCCGCGCGCCGGCGGAGCCATCCCCAGTCGTGGCCGACCCGCCGGCGCCGCCCGAGGATTCTGAACCGGATGCGCCATGGCCGGCGGTCGCATCGACGGCGATACTGTTCCCTCCGGCGCCCCCATTGCCGTCGTTGCCCGGACCGCCGTCGACGATGTCATTGCCGATCCCGCCGTCGATGATGGGATCATCCCCACCATCGCCATACAGCAGGTCATCGCCGTCCCCACCGTAGATGATGTCGGCGCCTCCGAGGCCGTGGATGACGTCGTTGCCTCCGAGTCCACAGATCAGGTCGGGGCCGGCGGTCCCCGGGAGCACATCGGGGCCTGACGTCCCGACGATAGGGGTGCCGTAGCCGGTGTAGCCGGCCGGTGCGGAGCATCCCTCCACGGCGCTGGCCGTCGCGACTGTGCCCGCCAAGGTCCAGGCCATCACGAATGACATCGCCGCGGCCAACGAGCGGCGTCGTACA
>JANONZ010000104.1:0-2199 GCA_031421095.1 Thermomicrobiales bacterium | reverse complement strand
CCCGGCTGTCCCGGCCCAGTGGCCCCCGGACGTTCGTCGCTGCACAGCAACACGAACGTTCGTCGGTTGACGGTTCGCCGACCGGCAGGGCATCCTCTGCGCAGGCGACAGGTGCCCATCGCCCGTTCTCGATCATCCGCGCCGCAACACCACGGGAGCCAGTCGCATGTCCCAGCGCCGTCCCCGAACGGCCGTTCGGGTCCTGCTCGCCGCGCTGCTCCAGGCCAGCCTGATCAGTTCGGCCGGCGCGCCGGTCGTCTCCGCCCAGGTCCCGCTGGCCCCGCTCAGGGCGGACCAGGTGAGCCATCGCCTCACGCGCGAGGTCTTCGGCTACCTCCCCTACTGGGAGCTCAACAGCGGGATCGACGCCTACCTGCGCTACGACCTGCTCTCGACGATCGCCTTCTTCGGGGTCGGCATCAAGGCCGACGGTTCGCTGGACACGACGACGTCCGGCTACAAGGCCTACATGAGCGACCTGGCCACCCAGATCATCGACAAGGCGCACGCAGCGGGCATCCGGACGGTCATCACGTTCCAGTCGTTCGGGACAACGAAGAACGCGGCATTCTTCTCGAACGCCGCGGCCCAGGCAACGTTCGTCAACCAGGCGGTCGCGCTCATGGCGGTGCGCGGTGCCGACGGCGCGAACCTGGACGTCGAGGGTCTCGCGGGTACGTACTTCCCAGCCTACGGCGCGCTGACCGGCGCCCTGCGGAGCGCAGCGATGGCCGTCAACCCGATCGCCACGATCAGCGTGGCGACGAATGGCAACACATCGGGCGCGAAGATGGCCGCGGTCGCCATCGCCAACGGCGCCGACCGGGCGTTCCTCATGGGCTACAGCTACCGGACGTCAGGCAGCAACCCGGTCGGCTCGATCGATCCACTCGTGCGCGCTGGCGGCGGACTGAGCCTGTCGACGAGCCTGGATCTCTACGCCTCGTACGGCGTGCCGCTGGACCGCGTCCTGCTGGGGATCGCCTACTACGGCCGCAGCTGGCCGACGGTATCCGCCGACCTGCGCGCGGCGCGCCAGACGAACACGTCGCTGTACGGCAGCTCTGTGGTCTTCTATCCACGGACCCTGCCAGCCTCAGCCGCCGGGGCGACGTTCGACTACGACCCAGTGGAGCAATCGGCCCGGCTGACGAAGTTCGATGTGAGCCGCAACACCTGGGTCCAGACCTACTACAACGACGCGCTGACGATGGCCGCAAAGATCGGGTTGACCAACCAGCGAAACCTCGCCGGCATGGGGATCTGGGCCCTCGGCTACGATCGTGGTCAGCCGGGCTACTGGGATGCGGTGGCCGCTGCCTATGCCGCGCCGAAGATCACCTCGGTCACCGTGATGCCGGCGACGCCGCCGCCGAACACGATCCCGACGCCCGGCCTGACGAACTCCCCGAACGTCCTCGTCAACACCGCCTGGCAGGACGGCGGGGCCCCGACGACGGAGATCCAGTTCTCGAACGACGGCCTGACCTGGTCGGGCTGGCAGCCGATCGCGCCGTCCCTCCCGTGGGCACTGACGCAGGGCGCCCCGGACGGTCCGCAGGTCGCGTACGTCCAGGTCCGGGGAATGAATGGGGCCGTCTCGCAGACGGCGATGGCTGCGGTCGTCGTCGATACGACAGGGCCGATCGCGAACCCACCGTCTGCCGCCATCCCGGTTCGAAGCACCGCCGGAACAACGGGACCCGGTGACGTCCCGGTGAAGGTCGCCTGGAATGGCGCCGACGCGACGAGCGGCGTGGCGTCCTACCTGCTGGAAGCAAGCCTCGACGGCGCTCCATATGCGCCACAGACGTTGCGGTCGCCGGCCGGGACGACCGTCGTGATGACCCTCAGCACCAGTCACACGTACCGCTTCCGGGTCACGGCGACGGATCGCGCCGGCAACGTGGGACTGCCCGCTGAGGGGGCGCCTGTAAGCATCGCGATCGTCCAGGAGTCGGCATCGGCCGTGCGGTACTCGGCCGGATGGCGAAAGGTGTCCTCGAGCAACGCCCTCGGCGGGACCCTGAAGTACTCGACGCTCAGCGGGTCCACCGCGACGTTCAGGTTCACCGGCTCGGCGATCAGCCTCGTCGGACCGCTCGGACCGACGCGCGGGGTCGCGAAGGTCCTGATCGACGGCGTGGCTGCCGGCGCGTTCAACGAGTACGCGAAGGTCGGGCGGTCACGCCAGGTCGT
>JANONZ010000103.1:0-10829 GCA_031421095.1 Thermomicrobiales bacterium | reverse complement strand
CTCGTGACGAACATCGGGATGGGCCAACGTCGAGCGGACGGGTACGAGGAACTCCCGATGCTGACGGCCGGCGATGACATCGCGTGCGTGCTCGCATACATCACACCCGATCATCTGTCGTATCGGGCGCGCGACGTCGTGGAGTCGCTGCTGCCGGTCGGGTCGCCGCTGCCAGGGTGAGCCAGCCGATGGGGATCAGCCGGCGGTGATCACTCGCCGATGACGGCCCAGAGGAAGCCCATCATGATGAAGAAACCGGTGAACATGGCGATCAGGCCGATCCCGCCGTAGGGAGAGTTGGCACCGGTGTGGGGCACGAGCTGGAGGCCGATCCCGAAGACGATCGCCCACCCGATGAAGAGGAAGGTGAACAGGAACTTGGCGTTCGGGCTGGTGATCTTGCGCACCCATCGGGATCCACCCTCTGCGGTCATCGCCGAGCGCAGGATGACCCCGATCATCGTGATGACGATGATCGCCGAGATCCCGAACGGGATCGGTTGCTGAAAGGCGACCAGGAAGAGCTGCACGGGGCGATGCTAGCAGATGGGCCCCGGGCCGGAACGGCATCCCCGGCCGGAACGGCATCCCCGGGTACGATCTGGACGTGACCCTCTTCGATCGACTCGGGCGCTTCGTCGTGCGCCGTGCCTGGTGGGTGGTCGGTGCGTGGGTCGCCCTCCTGCTCGTCGCCATCCCGTACGCCCCCCGGGTGCCCGGCCAGTTGAGCGCGGGCGGGTTCATCCTCGATGACCTCGAATCGGCGCGCGCGAAGGCACTCCTCGGGCGCGAGCTCGGCCTCCCGCCCTCCGCCCTCGTCATCGTCTTCAGCAGTCCGACGCTGCAGGCAGGCACCCCCGAATTCGAGGTGGCTGCCGCCGACGCGATCCGCGATGTGCCGTCCGCGCCCCACGTCGCTGGCATCGTCTCGCACCGGCTGTCGCCCAGCCAGGTCTCGGCGGATCGCCACACCGCCTACGACATCGTCTTGCTGGACCTGCCGCCGGACGACTCGCCGGATGCGCTGCCGATCCTCCGCGAGCGCCTGCGCGAAGCCCCCGGCCTGAAGGTGGAGCTCGCCGGCGGGCCGGCGTTCTATGGCGATGTCCAGAGCGTGTCCGAGGCCGACCTCCGCCGGGCCGAGGTCATCTCATTGCCGCTGGCCGCGCTGGCCCTCCTCCTCGTGTTCGGATCCGTGGTCGCGGCCGGTGTCCCGCTGGTCGTGGGCGGAGCGGCGGTCATCGTCGCGTTGGCGGTCATCTTCGTGGTCGCTTCGCTGACCCCCATGAGCATCTTCGTGCTCAACCTCGCCACGCTCCTTGGCCTGGGCCTGGGGGTGGACTACTCGCTCCTGATGACCAGCCGATTCCGCGAGGAGCTGGCGCTCCGGCCGGACGGCCCGGACCGGGTCGCCGACGCGGTCCGTGTCACCGTGTCGACGGCCGGCCGAGCCGTCTTCTTCAGTGGTCTGACTGTGCTCCTTGGGCTGCTCGGCCTGGTCCTCTTCGAGTTCATGATCCTGCGCTCGGTCGGGATCGCCGGGGCGATCGTCGTCGGCCTGGCCGTGGTCTCCGCCCTCACCCTGCAGCCGGCCCTCCTCACGATCCTCGGCCCGCGGATCGACCGCTTCGCCATCCGCAAGGTCGCTCCGCGCCCCGGTGCCGATGGGCCGTGGGCGCGGCTCGCGCGCCGGGTCATGCGCCACCCCGTCGCCGTCCTGGTCCCGACCCTGGGACTCCTGCTATTGCTTGGATCGCCGTTCCTGCACGTCCGGTTCAACGCCCCGGACGCCTCCATCCTGCCGCCTGAGGTGCCGTCCCGCGCAGCCTTCGATCGCCTCCGGGCCAACTTCGGCGACGGTGAGTTCGCGCCCCTGGTCATCGCCATCCGGACCACCGGCGACGCCACCACACCGGGCAACCTCGGGGCGCTCTACGACTACTCGCGAAGGCTCGCGGGCGACGCCCGGATCACGCGGGTCGAGAGCCTGGTCGACGTGGACCGGCGCCTCACGCTCCAGCAGTACCAGCTCCTCTACGCCGACCCGAACGGCCCGCGCGATCGGTACGTCCAGACCGCCCTCGCGGCGACGACCCGCGGCGACCTGACGGCCTTCACGATCTATACCCCGTACGGGCCCAACCGGGACGAGGGCAAGGCGCTCGTGGCGAGCCTGCGCGACCCCTCCGGCCCGCTCGTCCCGCCGGCCGGCATGGCGGTCCTGGTCGGCGGTGGGGCGGCGGACGTGACCGATGTCGTCGATCGCATCCGGGCCGACTTCCCGCGGACCGCCTTGTTCATCATCGTCAGCACGTACCTCGTGCTGTTCATGCTGCTCCGATCGGTCATCCTGCCCGCCAAGGCGCTGGTCATGAACACGCTGTCGATCGTTGCCAGCTTCGGAGCCCTGGTCTGGATCTTCCAGGACGGCAATCTGTCGGCGCTGCTCGGCTTCCAGCCCGTCGGATTCGTCGAAACGACCCAGCCGGTCATCCTGTTCTGCGTCCTGTTCGGGTTGTCGATGGACTACGAGGTCTTCCTGCTATCGCGGATGAAGGAGGTCTGGGACCAGACCGGCGACAACACGGAGGCCGTCGCCCGTGGCCTGGAACGGAGCGGCCGGATCGTCACGTCGGCGGCCCTCATCGTCGTGCTCGTGGCGGGTTCGTTCGCGTTCGCCGACATCGTCCTGATCAAGGCGCTGGGTGTCGGGATGGCCATCGCGGTCGCGCTCGACGCCACAGTCGTCCGCGCCCTGCTCGTGCCGGCCACGATGCGCCTGCTCGGCCGCTGGAACTGGTGGATGCCGGCGACCCTTGAACGGTTCGTGGCCGGGCGCCTGCCCGCCTCCGAGGCCGAGGTGGAGGCGGCAGTCCGATGACCGCACAGCAGTACCGCCGCCGAATGGGCCGGGCCACGCTTCGGGCCTGGCTTCGCGCTGGGTTCCTCGTCACGATGCTCGCATGGCTCCTCGTCGCCTGCTCGGCGGGGGCGCCGATCCTGGCCAACCCCGCCGCACCCAGGCCGTCCGTGGCCCCGCCGACCCAGACCCCGGTGGCGGTGCTGGACCCGGTCGCAGTCGTCCTGCCACGCGACGACGGTCCGCACGACCGCCTCACCGAGTGGTGGTACTACACCGGTCATCTCCGCGCGGCGGACGGTTCGCGTTACGGCTTCCAATACGTGATCTTCCGAGCCGAACGGGGACGCTTCCCGGTGTCATGGGTCTCGCATCTTGCACTGACGGACGAGACGGGCGACCGGTTCGTCTACGGCCAGCGCCTGGAGGTCGGGCCGCAGGTGGACCGATCGCCACGCGACCCGGCCGGGGCGCCCACAGGCTTCGACCTGGCCCTGAGCGGCGCCGATCCCGCCAACGCCAGCACGTTCGGTCGGCCCGCCTGGACGATGACGGGGTCGGGTGGGACCGATCGACTGACGGCGATGCTCGCCCCGGACGAAGCCGTCCTCGCCGGCATCCCGCGCGGCGTGGGTTTCGACCTGCAGCTCACGGCCACGAAACCGCCGGCGCTCCACGACCGGGACGGCTGGATCGACTTCGGGCCGGCCGGCGGCTCGTACTACTACTCGCGGACCGCGATGCGTGCGACGGGCAGCCTGACCGTGGACGGCACGAAGCTCGCCGTGGAAGGCAAGGCCTGGTTCGATCACCAATGGGGTGACTTCATCTCGGTCGGTGGCGGAGGCTGGGACTGGTTCGCAGTCAACCTCGCCGACGGGACCGACCTGACGTTGTCACTCGTGCGCGAAGCCGATGGCAGCTACCCACTCATCTACGGCACCATCGTGGCGGCCGATGGGACGGTCCGTCACCTGGACCGCGATGCCTTCACGGTCGCCGTGACCGATCGCTGGACCAGCCCGATGACTGGCGCGGACTACCCGGCGGGCTGGACGATCAGGATCCCCGGCGAACAGCTGTCCATCGAGCTGCGTCCGACCGTGGCTGGGCAGGAGCTCGACACCCGGGCGACGACCGGGGTCGTCTACTGGGAGGGCTCGCAGGTGGTCCGTGCGACGAGAGCCGGCAAGCCGCTTGGTGGCGAGGCCTACGTCGAGCTCACCGGATACGCGGCCGCGGCCATCGCCCGGCGCTGAGCCCCCTCCGGTCAGGACGCGAGCGATGGGCGTGGCGGCGTCGGCGCGACGTGGCCCGGCCAGCGATACTCCGTGCGTGCGACTCGAGTTGACGCGCCGCGGCGACTACGCAGTCCGGGCGATGCTGGCCCTCGCCGGCGAAACGACGGACGAGTGGCTGAGCGTCCCGCGCATGAGCGCGTCGATGGCCATCCCGGAACGCTTCCTGCCGACCGTCATGCACGATCTCGTCCGGGCCGGCCTGGTGGAGGGGCGGACAGGACGCACGGGAGGCTACCGGCTGCGGCGGCCGGCAGGCACGATCAGCCTGCTCGACGTCATCACCGCGGTCGAACCGGAGCCGGACCCGCGGACCTGCGTCCTGCGCGGCGGCACATGCGGCCTCGATGGCCACTGCGCGGTCCACAACGCGTTCAGCGCGGCGCGGACGTCGATGCTCGAGCGGCTCGAGGAGGTCAGCCTGGCGGAAGTGTCGGCGCTGGAGCGCTGACCATCCGGGCCGATGGGCCCATCGCCGACAGGCCGTTCGGCCCGTACCGGCGCGCGCTGGTGCGCTAGGATTTCACACACCTCGGGCATATGTGTTTCCGGGACGACGTATGAGGACCTGAGCGATGCGCCGATCCACCGCCCTTCTGTTCATGATCCTGGCATCGGCCGTGGTCGCGATGGCATGTGCCTCGCCGGCCGCACCGACCTGGACATTCCCTGTTCCCCAGTCCGCGACACCCGGACCCGTTGCTGTCGGGTCGGCGACCCCGGCTCCTGCGAAGTCGAGCGACGCGGGGGTCGGCGATGTCGTCGGCAAGATCGACCTGTCGGCGTTCGACCTCGGCTTCACACCGGGGAGCGTGCCTGTCGACGCCCCCGGCCGCTACACCGTCACCCTCACGAACACCGGCGTCTTGCCGCACGACGTCACGTTCGCCGACGGCACGACGAGCGGGACCGTCGACGCCGGATCCACGAAATCCGTCGACGTGGACGTTCCGGCTGGCGGCCTGACCTTCATCTGTGCGATCCCCGGGCACGCTCAGGCGGGCATGAAGGGTGAGGTCGCCGTCAAGGGCGCGGCGGCCGCCGGCGGCGACAGCCATGGCGGCCCGCTCCCGAGCAACGATGTCGCGGCGGATCCGAACGCCCCGGCGCCCGTCACCTACGACGCGACCGCACCGGCACTCCTGTCGGGCAACGTCCACGACATCGACATCGTCATCACCGAGACGACGATGACCGTGGCGCCAGGATTCGTGCAGTCGGTCTGGACGTTCAACGGCACGGTCCCGGGTCCGGCGATCCGGGTCAAGGTGGGCGACACGATCCGGATCCATCTCAAGAACCCGGTCACCAACAAGCTCCCGCATTCGATCGACTTCCATGCCAGCCAGGTCGCCTGGAACGACGAGATGACCTCGATCAACCCCGGTGAGGAGAAGATGTACGAGTGGACGGCCGACTACGCCGGCGTGTGGATGTACCACTGCGGCACGGCCCCGGCCCTCCACCACATCGCCAATGGGATGTACGGCATGGTCATCGTCGAGCCGAAGGCGGGCCTGCCCAAGGTCGACAAGGAGTTCGCCCTCGTCCAGAGCGAGTGGTATCTGGGGCCGCAGGGCGACATCACGAGCCTCGAGAAGGCGTCGGTCGGCGCACCGGCTCCGGACTTCGTCGTGTTCAACGGCGTGGCCAACCAGTACAAGGATGCGCCGCTCAAGGTCGGAACCGGCGAGCGCGTGCGGATCTTCGTCCTGGACGCGGGGCCGAATATCGATAGCTCGTTCCACATCGTTGGCGCGATCTTCGACTCGGTGGTGAAGGAGGGCGTCTTCCTCAAGAAGGGCAACGAAGGGTCGTGGGGCGCACAGGCCATGGACCTGTCCCCGGCCCAGGGTGGCATCGTCGAGTTCACGACGAAGGAGGACGGCCTCTACCCGATCGTCACCCATGCCTTCAACTTCGTCGGACGCGGCGCCCTGGGCCTGGTCCAGGCGGGCGACGGCGACCCGAAGAACTAGCGCGCAGGCGGGGCGCTCGAGCCCCGCGATCCGAGGCGCCCACCATCCGGTGGGCGCCTCGTCGCCTACCGGTCGATGGGCGCCTCGTCGGCTACCGGTCGGCCGTGCGCCAGGCGGCGACCGTGGCCATGACCCAGCCCACCACGATCGTCACGGCGTACGTGACGCACCAGACGCAGATCGCCTCGATGACGAACAGCTCCAGGTACGTCAGGTAGGCGACCGCGATGATCCCGGCGAGGCCCAGGCCATAGGCGGCGTAAAGGGCGCGTCGCTCCCCTTGCCGCCACCACGTCAGGCAGCTCCCGGCAAGGACGACGGAGAACCCGACGCCATAGAGCGCGACGGGCAGCCCGAAGAGGGTCGCAAACTCGCTTGCGGCGACCGTATCGCAGCCTCTGACGGGCCCGCATGCCGGCGCTTCGCCGAGGATCCGGACCGCGAGGAGGTAGCTCCCGATCGCGAGCCCGATGACAGCGAAGGTCGCCATCGCCGCCCCGAACCGACCCCGAGCGGGCGCGACGTTCACCCGCCGGCGGCCGAGGCAAAGGCGGCCGCGGCCGCGGCCTCGATCATCCGGCCGAGCTCGGTCACGTTCCGCAGGCCGACGATGGTCTGCCCGCCAAGGGTCATCGTCGGCGTGGCGTTGACACCGCCGGCCAACGCCTGGGCGGTGTCGGACCGAACGGCCGCCTGCTGCACCCCGGTCGCCCGGCACGCATCCCAGGCCATCACGTCGAGGCCGGCCGCTGTCGCGATGGACCGCAATCGGCCGTCTGCGAACGCGCCCTTGTTCTCGCCGGATTGGTTCGCGAACGTCCAGTCCTGGAACGGCCAGTACCGACCCTGATCCGCGGCGCAGCGCGCGCCGACTCCGGCCTCCACGGACTCGTCGTAGGAAGCCGAGCTCTTCGCACCCTGGAACGCAGCGTCATGGTGGACGATCCGGAGCGTGCCGCGCGTCACATATGTCGCGATGAGCTGCGGCTCGACGATCCTTGCGAACTGGCCGCAGGCGGGACACTGGAAGTCGGACCAGACCTCGAGGGTCACCGGCGCGTCGGCCTTGCCGATCGCCCGTCCGTCGGCGAGCGCTACCGGCGTCGGGACGCTCGGGGTCAGGAGGTTCATCGGGTCCGTCTTGGCCGGGCCGCCCTGGAAGAGGACGAAGGCCGCGAGGGCAACGACGCCGAGACCGCCGATGATCGCGGTCATCCAGAGGATCGGCGATCGCCTGCGTGGTGGGGCCGATCCCCGTCGCACGGTCGGTGCGGACCGGTGTTGGGCCGCTCGGCGGGCGCGGCGGTCTGGAGTCGGCTGCGTGTCGGGCGTCTTGCTCAACGTGGGCTCCTGTCGTGCTGATCGGTGTCGATGGGCGCGTGCCATCGGAGCCGCCCGCTCGGCCCGACCCCAGCATCGACGGACCGGCAGGGCCGCCGCGAGGGCCGCCGGTCCCGACCCGACAGGCCGTCCGGCCCCACCCTCGATCGCATCCGCTCCATTGGTCGCATCGGCTGCGTTGAGACTCAGTCTCACTTGTGGTAGGCTGCCGGCCATGGGAGACCTCACCTCGATCGTCACCGCCCTCGACGTAGCCGGCTATCGCCTGACTGAGCCGCGCCGGTCCGTCGCGGCCCTCATCGCCGACCAGGACGGCCACTTCACGGCTGCCGAGCTCGTCCGGGACGCCCGTGCGCGCCAGCTTGGCGTCGGTCGCGCGACGATCTTCCGGACGCTGGAGGTGCTCGAGGACCTGGGCGCGGTGGAGCGGCTCGACCTGCCCAGTGGTGAGCACGCCTATGTGGGCTGCGAGCCAGCGCACCATCACCACGTCGTCTGCTCCCGGTGCGGTCGGACGGACGAGATCGACGACGAGGGCCTGCGGGCCGTCGTCGCGGACGTCGCCCGGCGGACGGGCTACCGCGTCGACGATCATCGGCTCGAGCTCTTCGGGCTGTGTCCCGCCTGCCTCGACCGGGCGGCCACCCCCGCCGCCACGGCCTGACGCCATGCCACGGACGACTCTCCGCCGACGCCCATGTCGCGTGTCGATGCTCGGTGTCACGCGACTCGCGGTGCTGGCAACGGCGGCGTTCTTCTTCACTGCCTGCAATGGCGGCACGACCCATGGATCGTCCGGCACGCCGTCGGACGCCCTTCGGATCGTCGCGACGACGACGGTCTTCGCCGACATCGTCCGCAACGTCGGCGGCGATCGGGTGACGGTCGACTCGATCATCCCGTCCGGCGCCGGACCGGAGGACTACGAACCAAAGCCTGCCGATGCCAGGAAACTGGCCGACGCCGATCTCATCGTCGCGAATGGCGTCGGGCTCGACGACTTCCTGAAGAAGCTCATCGATGCGGCGGGCGAGGGCGCCGTCCCACGCCTTGTGCTCGGCGACGGGATCCCGACGATCACCGTCGCTGGCGAGCCGAATCCGCATTTCTGGCTGGACCCGACCCTTGTCGCCGGTCACTACCTGCCGGCGATCACCGCCAAGCTGACCGAGCTGGATCCGGCCGGCGCAGCGACGTACGCTACGAATCGGGATGCGTACAGCGCGGCCATCGGTGTGCTCGATGCCGCGAACAAGGCGAAGATCGGATCGGTCCCTGAAGCGAACCGCAAGCTCGTGACCTTCCACGATGCGTTCCCATACCTCGCGGCCCACTACGGGTTCAGGGTGGTTGGGGTCGTCCTGTCGAACGTCGGCCAGGAGCCGACCGCGGCGGAGCTCGCCGCCCTCGTCCAGACCGTCAGATCGGCCGGCGTCAAGGCGGTCTTCTCCGAGGCGCAGTTCAATCCGGAACTGGCCCGGACCCTTGCCAACGAGGCCGGTGTGACGCAGGTCGTGACGACGCTCTACACCGACACGGTCGGCTCGCCCCCGACCGACACGTACCTCACGATGATGGCCTGGAACGTGGACCGCATCGTGGAGGCGCTCCGTTGACCGCCCGCGTCGAACCCTCCCGTCCGCCGGCCGGGACGACCGGTCCGGCGACGATGGCCGTCCTGCTGTCCGGTGTCTCGGCGGGGTATGGCTCCCGGGTCGCCCTCGCGAACGTCAACCTCGCCGTCCCGACGGGCTCGCTCCTCGCGGTCATCGGTCCGAATGGGGCCGGCAAGAGCACGCTCCTCAAGACGATCGCCGGGTTGCTGACGCCGTTCGCTGGAACGGTCGAGGTCCTTGGAGGACCGCCCCGGCGCGAAGCGAAACGGATCGCCTACGTCCCCCAGGCAGAGGTCGTCGACTGGGCGTTCCCGGTCACGGTCGGCGATGTCGTGATGATGGGGCGGGTGCCGCTCATCGGCATCGGCCGCTCGCCCGGCGCGGCGGACCGCGCTGCCGTCCGCGAGGCACTCCGAACGGTCGACATGGCCGACGCCGTGGATCGACCGATCGGCCAGCTGTCCGGCGGCCAGCGTCGGCGGATCTTCCTGGCGCGTGCGCTCGCCGCGCGACCGGACCTGTATCTCCTCGACGAGCCGGTGACCGGGGTGGACGTCACGACCCAGGAGGACCTCATGGCCATCCTGGAGGCGGAGTCGCGGGCGGGCCGGACGGTCATCGCCACGACCCACGACCTGGCGAGCGCCGCCCACCACTTCCACGAGGTCGCCTTCGTCAACGGTCGGGTCGTGGCGTTCGGGCCCGCCGACCTCGTCATGGACCCGGCCCTCCTGGCGGCGACGTACGGCGGCCACGTCATCGTGCTCCCGACCGGCGAGCGGACGATCATCGACGACGCCCACCACCACGACGCTGCGCCGGGCGGCGAGCGGCACTTCCACGACGAGGCCCGCTGAAGTGCTCGACCTCATCCTCGATCCGATGGCCTATGGCTTCATGCAGCGTGGCCTGGTCGCGGCGGTCCTGGTCGGGGTCGTGTGTGCGGTCATGGGCGCGTTCGTCGTCCTGCGGGGCATGGCCTTCATCGGTGACGCGGTCAGTCATGCCGCCTTCCCGGGGCTCGTCATCGCCTACCTGGCCGGGATCCCGCTGTACATCGGCGGGGCGATCGCGGCGGTCGGGACCGCCCTCGCCATCGGCGTCGTGGCGCGGCGCGGGGCGCTCAGGTTCGATACCGCCGTCGGCGTCCTGTTCGCCGGCATGTTCGCCCTGGGGATCCTGCTGTTCAGCACGATCCAGGGGTACGTCGCCGACCTGTTCGGCTACCTGCTTGGGAACGTCCTCGGGATCACGTTCGTCGACATCCTCCAGATCGCCTTCCTCGGCGGGATCGTCCTCGCCATCGTCGCGATCCTGCGCAAGGAGCTCCTGTACGCGTCGTTCGACCCGGCGGGCGCCGCGGCCTCCGGGCTGCCGGTCGTCACGTTGGACTACCTGCTCCTGGGCCTCATCGGCGTGACGATCGTCGTCAGCATCCAGGCGGTGGGGATCATCATGGTGGTCGCCATGCTCGTGACGCCGGCGGCGACCGGGCAGCTCCTCGTGTCGCGGTTCTGGGACCTCGTCAAGGTCGCGATCGCCGTCGCGACGGTGGCGGCCGTCGTGGGGCTTTACCTCAGCTTCTACCTGAATGTCGCGTCCGGGGCCTCGATCGTGCTCGTCGAAACGACGCTCTTCGGCCTGGCCCTGCTCCTGTCGCCGAGGTCCGGCCTGCTCCGCAAGTACCGGCCGCGATCCGTGCCACCGACAACCGAGGGCGTGACACCTTCCTGAC
>JANONZ010000102.1:0-1864 GCA_031421095.1 Thermomicrobiales bacterium | reverse complement strand
TGCAACAAAGGTCGACCTCGCGACGACCTCCTGCCACGAATTCGACCTCTTCGATAGCGCCGCGGTGATGACGGCGGTGCGTGTTCGGTAGCCAAAGCCTACAAGTCACCCGTTTCGTGCCAGCTGGAGCCAGGTGCCCCGATTGCAGGTGCTGACACGTTTCATTCGCCACCGGTGGGTCCGTCAGGATTACAGTTGGCGAGCATACCCGTCAGCCGCTACGTGAGCGAGGGAGGCTACACGTGCCAACACACCGCGTCCTGATCCTCGGCGGAGGCTTCGGCGGGATCGCCGCCGCGGTCGCCCTTCGCGAACGGCTCGATCCGGCCGACGAGATCGTCCTCGTCGACCGTCGGACGACATTCGTCATGGGCCTGCGCAAGAACTGGGCAGTACTCGACGCGGGTGCTCTTGCCGAGGGCGAACGGCCGCTGGCGCACCTCGCTGAACGCGGGATCCGAGTCGTGCGTGGGACCATCGGCGCGATCCACCCGGCGGAACGTGCGGCCGAGGTCGACGGGGACCGCTGGGACGCCGACGCACTCGTCGTCGCGCTCGGCGCGGAGCGGGATCCGGACCAGGTCGAGGGCTTCCGCGAGCTGGCAATCGACATCTACGACGCGACGCAGGGCGACCGTGCGAGGGCGGCGATAGAGGGGTTCGTTGGCGGGCGGCTCGTCATCGGCATCTTCGGCGTGCCCTACCCGTGCCCGCCCGCGCCGTTCGAGCTGGCGATGCTCATCGATGAGCGGCTTCGCGTCCGCGGGATCCTCGGCGCGGTCGAGGTCTTCAGCCCGCTCCAACTGAGCCTACCGATCCTGGGCCAGGTCGGCTGCGGCTCGTTTGAATCCCACCTGGAAGGCGCAGGCATCGGCTTCGTGCGCAACCATCAGGCCACGGCCGTCGAGGACGGCGCGGTCGTCTTCGGCGAGATGCGGCGGCCGTTTGACCTGCTCCTTGGCGTGCCGCCACATCGGGTCCCGATGGCCGTGGCAGCGTCCGGGCTGACCGGGGGCGGACCGTGGATCAAGGTGAACCCGCGGACGCTCGAGACGGGTCAGCCGGGGGTCTACGCGATCGGCGACGTGACCACCCTGCCGCTGGCCAACGGGCAGATGCTGCCGAAGGCTGGCGCGTTCGCCCACGCCCAGGGTGAGGTCGTCGCCAAGCGGATCGCCGCGACGCTTGGCGGCAGCCAGCCTACCGCGACGTTCGCCGGCGACGGGGCGTGCTTCCTCGAGACCGGCGGCGGGATGGCGGCCATGGTGACCGGCGGCTTCCTGGCCGACCCGCCGGCCGTCCGCTTGACCGACCCGTCGCCCGAGCAATTCGCAGCGAAGCAGACATTCGAGCGAGAGCGGCTGGAGGCGTGGTTCGGCGGGTAGGCATCGCCACGCTGCCGCGTGCCCAGCCGGTCACATGGGCGGACTCGGAGCGGCGCTCGATGGCCGGGCTCAGGCCGTCAATCCAGGACCACGATGTCGGTCGTGACCGGGACCGGGTTGGCCAGGCAGTCGCGGACCGGGGAGGTGTCCTGAACGTACTGGCACAGCTCCTCGAGCTGCTCGGTGGTCGCGTTCGGCGACTTCACCCAGCCCGTGGCCCGGATCGCGGTGAAGCCCGCCCGCGGTCCCTCGAGCCCGACGAAGGTTCGGAGGTCGATGTCCCCTTCGATCTCGTAGCGCAGCTCGGCGATATCGATGCCGCGGGCGGCCGCATTGTAGACGTAGCCCACCGCGTAGCAGAAGCCGAGCGCCTGAAGCAGGAGCTCGACCGCGTTCGGGCCCTCGTTCGAGCCGAGGAGAACCGCCGGCTCGTCGCCGGTCAAGCGGAACGCCTCCGGCCGCAGCGCGGGCTGGCCTGC
>JANONZ010000101.1:0-1555 GCA_031421095.1 Thermomicrobiales bacterium | reverse complement strand
CTCGTCCACGCCGATGGCGACCATGCCGGCGTTGTTCACGAGAACGTCCAGTCGGCCGCCGTGGGCTTCGAGGACCTCCGCCACGAGCCGCGCCGGAGCGCCGTCGGCCATGAGGTCGCCGACGTGACCGGTCGCTGTGATACCGATCGCGGCCAGCTCCGCGACGCGGTCGTGGATCCGATCCGTGGTGGACGCGATCGCGATGCGTGCCCCGCCACGGCCGAGGAGCCGGGCAGCCGCGAACCCGATCCCCAGCGGACTACCCGCGCCCGTGACGAGCGCCACGCGTCTGCTGAGGGAACCGCTTGGCTCGCGTTCACTGGTTGGCGATGGCATCACGCGATCTGGCCTCCGAGTCGCGAGCCGCCGTGTGGCGACCTTCGTCAAAGGGTACCGGTCCGGGACAAGCGCCAGTGGCGTGGAGGACCGTGGAACCACGAGCAGGCCCATGGCGTCTCGCGCTTGGAGCTGCCCCATCCCGGGCGGCCAACATCAAAGGTGCCCCGATGTCGCAGACTCTTCGAACCCTTGGTGCGGGCGTGCTCGGCGCGCTCATCGTCGCCGCGGCCGCGCTCTCGGTCCGGTCCGGACCCGTCGTCGGCGCCCCGTCCGACCTGTCGACGACGCCGGCCCATACGATCACCGTGTCGGGCACCGGCAAGGTCACCGTCGTGCCGGACGTGGCCAGAGTCAACCTCGGGGTCACGCTCACCAAACCCACCGTGAAGGCCGCCCGAGACGGTGCTGCAACCTCGATGACCGCGATCATCGCCGCGCTCAAGGCGCTCGGCATCGCCGACGCCGACATCCAGACGAGCGGCCTCAACCTCTATCCGCAGTACGCGACCGGATCTTCGACGAAGATCGTGGGCTACACCATCAGCGAGCAGATCCAGGTCACCGTTCGCGACCTCGACAAGGCGGGCGATGTCGTCGACACGGCGACCGCCAAGGGCGCCACGAACGTCAACGGGATCTGGTTCGAGATCAGCGATCCGGCCAAGGCACAGAACGACGCACGGGCCGCGGCCGTCACCGCAGCGCGGTTGAGTGCCCAGGCACTGGCAGGCGCCGGCAGCGTGAGTTTGGGCTCCGTCGTCTCCATCGCGGATGCGACGCCTGCGTTCGTGGGCTACTACCCGTACGCCGAGGGGCGTGATACCGGAGCCGCCGTCGCGACCCCAGTCCAGCCCGGCACACAGGACGTTACCGCGACCGTCACGGTCATCTTCGAGATCAGCTGATCATCGGCGCGGGCCGGTCGCGAAGGCCGGCCGCTACAGCGTAGGGCCGGCCGCCGCAGTCGGGTCAGGCTGGCCGCCACGGCGGGCGGGGGCGAGAGTCGGCTGTCGGAGCCACGGCCGCGTACCCTCACACGATGCGTCCAGTCAGCCCGCCCGACAGACCGCCCCTCTCCTCACCGACCGCGCTTGACCACGCCGCCGAGGCACGGGCCGGGATGGCCGCCGCGATCGGGGCGGCCATCGTGTACGGCGCCGCCTACCCGGCGACCGCCGTCGCACTTCGGTCGTTCTCGCCACTCGCCGTAGCCGGG
>JANONZ010000100.1:0-2335 GCA_031421095.1 Thermomicrobiales bacterium | reverse complement strand
CCGCTCCTCGGGTGAGCGTCAGGTCCGGCGGAGGATCCGGTCGCCGCTCCAGATGTTGCGCGAAGAGAAGGGTGGCGGAGTCGATTCTCGCAGCCAGTCGCGCATCCGGCCCGTCCCCTCGTAGAGATACCAGGGCTCGCTCAACCGATAGTCACGATGTCGTGTCCAGGCGGGCGCGACGAGTCCATCGCGGATGCACAGCGCCTCGATCGACGCGGCCAACAACGCCGCCCAACGACGCTGCTCCTCGCCGGAGAACCCGGGCTTGCGCGCCATGAGTTCCGGGCGTGACTCCGGCAGGTAGGTCCAATCCTCGAGGAAGTCACGGTAGGCGATCCAGGGATCGACGCCGGCCGTGATCCGGGCCATCGTGTCGACGGTCGTCTGGGGAACATACATGGTCGTCATTCGAACAGGCTCTCGAGCAGGATCGCCCCCACGATCGGAGGGCTCGCGCGGTGCATCACGCCGCCCCCGGTGCCGGCCCGGACACCGCACCCGCGAGCCGGTCAAGCAGGGCTCCCACGTCCTCGAGGAGTTGACGCAGCTCGCCCTCGGGCGCCGGCGGGGCGTCGCCGTAGAGGGTCTCATTCCGAAAACGCCGGGCCGCGTCGAGCCGTCGAAGGAGCGGTCGGGCCGACGGGCCGAGAAGTGCTCCCGCGCCCTCGATCGCCGCCCGATGGTGGCCAGGTTGGCTCGTCACCCGGTAACCGGCAAGGACGAGCAGGCCGGCACAGGCGCGGTAGCCGGCCTCGTACGCGACGGCCATCGCCCGGTCGCGATCGAGCCGGGCGAGGACGTCAGTCGCGAGGGCATGGTCGGTACGCGAGCGCTCCAGCCAGCGCCCGACTCGGGTCGGATCCGGCGGCTTGGGCTCGAGCAGGCCGAGCGAGATGAGCTCCTCGACCGTCCGGAAGCGCATCAGCCGGTTCGCTCGGTGGGCAGGAGCCGGATGCGCGGCTTCGCGAATACGTCGGTGAGGAACCGATCGCCGCTCCGCCGGAAGGCGTCGAGCTCCACGCGCTCGTAGGCGGTGACGTTGATATCGCGGCCGAGATCCTGCTCGAGCTCCACGAGGCGCTCGGACAGGCGCACCCGGTCGACGGAGCCAACGACGAGGACATCGAGATCGCTCGTCGGCCGCTCCGTCCCGCTGGCATACGAGCCGTAGAGGTACGCCTCTTCCACGCCCGGCACGGTCGTGAGCACCGCCCGCAGGCGGGCCTCGATGCCGATCGTCTTGGTGACGAGCGAGCGGACCTCAGCGGCGATCGGGGACGCCTCGTCGACCCGGTAGCGGCGCGCCCGGCCGATCGTCTCCGCCGTCAGGATGCCGGCCGCCTCCAGGCGTCGGAGCTCGCGCCCGACGACCTGGGGTGGCCTTTGGAGCTGCCGCGCCAGCTCGCGCGGATGGGCGACGACACCGGGCCTCGCGAAGAACGCGGCGAGGATCTCGCGCCGGACGGCGGACGACCCGAACAGGGGTAGCGCGTTGGTATCGTACATGGTTCCATATGGAACCGTAGTCGGTGCGATCGGTGCCGTCAAGCGTGACGCCCGTGTTCTCGCACAGGTCCTGGCCGCGCTTGGTGGGCAGCTCCGCGGCTGGGAGATCCTGCTCTGGTTCAGCGGGTGATCGTCAGGTCCGGCGGAGGATCCGGTCGCCGCTCCAGAGGGCCTTGCAAATTGCAGAACAGGCGGTCCATTCCCAACTGATGCACTACCAGCAGATCGTATCCGGCCCCGGGCTATGCCTCGGAAGGCCCCCGGCCCCGCGCCCCGTGCCCCGCGCCCCGTGCTCGGCCCCGTGCTCGGCCCATGCCTCGGGAGGACCCCGGCCCCGAGGCCTCGCGCGGTCCAAAACCACGTCCCGGGACTGGTACGCGAGCCGGAAGGCTCCGATCGGCGGATTCCATGCGCATGTTCAGGGTTGCGGTGAGGTACGGACCCGCTGGATGACGCGAGGCTCCGCGTACCAGTCTGTGCACACGGATCTGGGAAGAACGTGGCTCACCGACTTGATCGACGGGATCTGCGACCCGCCCCCGCTCCCGTGGCCCCCGCGGCCCGTGGCCCCCGCGGCCCGTGGCCAAGTTGCCGGCTGGCCGTCTGGCCGCCTGGCCGCCCCATTTCTGGCTTCGGCGCACCTCAGCGCCTGAGCGATTGCTCCGAACCCACCCGCAGATCCCCGGGACGACGGCCGTTGCCACTGAGCGTGGCGTGCTCGACCTGGACGGGCGACATGGCCGACGCCTCCGCGGCAGATTCGAGCTCCAGGCGATCCAGCAGGGCCTCCCGCAGCAGCTTCGTGCCACGCAGGAGCTGGCTCTTGAAC
>JANONZ010000099.1:0-6332 GCA_031421095.1 Thermomicrobiales bacterium | reverse complement strand
GGGCCTGACCGACATCGACATCAGCCCGACGCACACCGTCGGCGATGGTCTCCATGGCGCCATCGTCCGCGCCACCAAGCCCGTCGGCTGGTCGGCGGGATCGATCCGCCCGATCACCCTGCCGGTCCCGGTCGCCGGATCGCCGGTCATCGCGGACGCCTCGTGCTGCGGCGGGACTGGCTGCTGCTGAGGGCCGCGGCAGGCTAGCTGTCGAGGGCCGCAGCCTCCACGCAGACGGCCACCACGCCAAGGCGAGCGAGCCGGTCGAAGGTCGACCGTCGCCGAACGGTCCAGGCGGCGACCTCCAGGCCCGCCGCCCTGGCGCGGGAGACGGATCCACGATCCAGGGCTCGCCACTCGACGGCCACGCCGCGACACCCGAGCGCGACGGCCTGGGCGACGACCTCCGCGTCCAGCATCTCGGTATTCAGCCAGCGGGGCCAGGCGGGGGCCCTCCGAGCGACGGTCTCGAGCGCCTGTGGCTCGAACGAGGAGACCACCGCGCGGGACAGATCCGGGCCACGGCCGGCGGCCAGGACCTCGACGACCGCCGGGCCCGGATCGCCCTTCAGTTCGACGTCGAGGAACGGCCGCGAGCCGACCAGATTCAGGACGTCGGCGAGGGTCGGCACGCCGAGCTCCGCGAGCGACGCTGACGGCATGGCATCGACGCGTTCCGGCCTGCCGTGGACGCGAGCGAGGGTCTCGTCGTGGTAGATGACGAGAACCCCGTCGGCGGCGGGCCGGACGTCGAACTCAAGGCCGTCGCAGGCCGGGATGGCCAGTGCGGCCTTGAACGCGGCGAGGCTGTTTTCCGGGAATCGGCGCCAGTCCCCACGGTGGGCCAGGCAGAGCGTGCGCTCGCCCACTCCCCTACCCGAGCTCAAGGTGGGCGGCGATTCCCAGATGATCGCTGGGATAGAGCGTCGGATCCTCCGGGTGCGGGCGATCGAAGACGAGCCGCGCATCGACCACCCGCGCCGCGTCCCGGACCCAGATGTAGTCGAGGCAATCGGGATCGCCGTCGAGGTCCATGGCCGGGGCCTGGAGCCCCGACGGCCAGGTGACGGCCGGGTCGGAGCCGTTCGCCTCGGCATACGCGGACCGGAAGCCGGCCGCCAGCATACGGGCGACCGTCGGTTCCAACGGATCCGCGTTGAAGTCGCCCATCGCGATCGTCGCGTCCGCTGGGGGCGCCGCGGCCAGCCATTCGAGCATGGCTGCGGTCTGCCGATCGCGTTCCGCGGCACCATCCACCGTGTGATGGAGATGCGTGACGACGACCAGGACCGTGGCCCCGCCGGGCAGGGCGACGATCGACCGGTGCGCGGCGCGACCGAGCCCGAGATCCAGGCGCTCCACCTCCCTTGCCACGAGCGGCTCGCGGACGAGCAGGCTGTTGCCATATTCGGGCCGCGCGGCCCAGCCGCGGACCGCGCGGTAGTGGCCCTCGCCGGCCGCCCCGATGAGTCGGTCCTGCTGCATGACGTAGACGACTTCCTGGAGCCCCAGGAGGTCGGGCTGGAGCGCCGCCATGTCGGCCAGGATGAGCGGCAGCCGCTCCGGCCAGCGGTCCGCGAGGTTCAGGATGTTCAGGGTCGCAACGTGCAGTCGGTCCATCGGGACTCCTTTGGCGGTCGCGGGGATGTGCGCGACGGCGGTCAGCCTGCCGGTGTGGTGATAGGCAGCGCGAACGAGAAGGTAGAGCCGGCACCCTCGTCCGACTTGAGCCAGATGGTGCCACCGTGCTGCTCCACGATGTGTCGCGCGATGGCCAGGCCAAGACCCGTCCCGCCGGCCTCGCCTCTGACTCGCGCCCGGTCCACCTTGTAGAAACGCTCGAACACGCGAGCCTGCGCGGCATGCGGGATGCCGACCCCATGATCGGCCACCGAGGCGACGACCCGATCACCATCGCGCCGGACGGTCACAGTCACTGCACCGCCGTCCGGGCTGAACTTGACGGCGTTGTGGAGCAGATTGATGAACACCTGTCCGAGTCGATCCACGTCGCCGCGGACCGCCGGCACCGGATCATCGATCTGCACGCCGAGGGCGACGCCCTGCCGTTCGGCGAAGAGACGCATCCGCTCGATCGACTCGCGCGCCAACCGACCGACACCGACGTCATCGGTCAGGACCAGCTGGCCACCGCTCTCGATCCTGGTGAGGTCCAGCAGCTCAGTGACCATCTGGATGATGTGGCCCGTCTCGATCTCGATCTTGCCGATCCGGTCGCGCATCTTCGCCGGGATCGCCGGACCGGCGGCATCCGCTTCACGACTCAGGGTTTCGGCGAGCAGGCTCACGGTGGTGAGCGGTGTGCGCAACTCGTGCGACAGGTTGTCGATGAACTCGGTCCGGATCCGCTGCAGCCGACGCAACTCCGACACGTCCTCCAGGACCAGCCACAGACCGCCGGCCGACGAGCGTCGGGCGCGCACGAGGAGTGCCGGCCCGTCCACGTCGGCGATGCGGACCTCGCCCGACGCGGACCCCTGGGCGAGCGCGGTCTGCGCGACCGTCTCGGCCCGGAGGTCGAGGAAGGCCCCGATGACGGTCTCGCCGATGAGACCGTCGGGCGACCGACCCAGGAACCCGTGGGCCGCCGCATTGGCCGCGACGATGCGGAGCCGTCCGTCGAGGACCAGGACGCCCTGGGCGAGCGAGTCGATCAGCAGGTCGTGATCACGCCGATCGGCGGCCAGGTCAAGTTCCAGCCGGTGGGCCTGTTCCCGCAACCCGGCGACCGCACGCAGTGGGTCCGCCCCAGGTCCGACGCCAGCCGCTCGGGCGACCTCTCGTAGCGACTGCCGGGCACGGCCGGCGAGCAGCGATGTCGCGATCAATGCGAGGACGGCGGTCGCGATCAGCCAAGGCTCCACGGTACGAGCATCGCACACGCGTCGGGCGTCCGGGCCGCCTCAACCGGGTCTGGGTCGGTGCACCCGGGTCGACGGCCGATCGTCGCTCACGAAGCGTGGCACCCAGGGCGCGATGAGCGTAGAGAACGAGGCAGGTGCGAAAGCATGGCGCAGGACCAGCAGGTGGGCCAGTCGACCTGCCGCGCGTCGCGCCTGGGCGACCGTCGACGCGTCCAGACCGCTACGAGGCACGGCGTTGGCCGCGTCGCGTGCGGCGAGCGTGGAGGAGACCCGCAGCGCTTCGTCATCCTCGGGCGATGTGCCGGGCGGCCACGGCACATCGCTCCGTGCGTCCCAGCCCACCCCGACGGTGCCCGCGAGCACGGCCACGCCTCCGGCATCGAGTCCAGCCAGCCGGCTGAGCAGCGCCCGGACCATCACCCCATTCGGACCGTATCGAGGCTGCCCGACGGCCGCCTCCCAGCCGCGCGTCAGACGTTCCCGGGCCCGATCGCGGAACGGCTCGCTGAGCAGTTCGTCGAGGAACGGACCCAGGACCAGTTCCGTACCGTACCCCTCGACCGCCTCGCGCACGCCCTGCTGGCTCGCCGCCATGGGGTCGAGCCGGGCATGGACGGCCCCTTCCATGGCTGCCAGCGCCGTCAGCCGGTCCGGCGGCAGGAACCGGGCGATCGTCGCCCCGAAGGCGATGGGTGCCGGTTCGGCGCAGGCAAGGCGGTCGATCTCATCCGGCTCCAGGGCGGCGACGCGCTCCAGGAACCGAGCCAGTGCCTCAGCGGGATCGACCGCCCGATGTCGAACGGGCCGGGGTGCCGGCCGGTCATCGCCCCGGGGTGCAGCGCGAACATCGCCCCGGGGCTCGCGTGGTCGGACGCCATGGCGGATACCGCGCAGGCCGTGCTCGCGGTCGTAGCGGGCTCGCAGGGCCGGATCGCTCAGCCAGTCGTGCGCGACGTTGATCCGCTTGGCGGTGTCCAGCCCAGCCGGGCCGGCGACGTCCGGGTGATATCGGCGCAGGAGCGCCCGCCAGGCCACTTCGATGACCTCCGGGCTCGCGTCAGCGGGGATCTCGAGGCGAGCATACAGATCGTCGGCGGGGAGCGGGAGGCGTGGTGGCACGTGCAGATGCTAATGGTCGGCGCGACAGCGGCCCGCTAGACTCCGCCAGTGAGCTTCATGAAGCGGGCCCGCGAAGCGGCGGAGGCGGCGGCCGAGCAGGCGCACCATGCCGCAGAAGCGGCTCGCGGCAAGGCGTCGGAGGCCGCCGCTGGCGCGACCCGGGCCGTTCAGGATCCGACGACCCAGGAGAAGCTCGGGAAACAGGCGCGCGAAGCGATGGGGATGGCCCGGCGCGGCATCAACACGGTCGTCGAGCGGATCGACCCGGCCACTTTGGCCGACCTCATCATCAAGGCGACCGCACTCCAGGAGAAGACCAACGCGTCGCTCCGGAAGAAGGGTTCGCCGTACCGCATCAGCGAGATCTCCATCGCCGCGTCCATCCCGCCCGGCGTGACCTTCGTCATCAGCCGCATCTACCACGAGGAGGAGATCCCGACCGGCGACGAGGTGTCGTCGGAGAAGCTGGTCGAACGGCTGGCCGATCCTGGCGAGGCGGTCATCGCCCTGGACGGCACGACCCTCGACAGCCAGGAGATCGCCGAGGTTCGTGCGGCCCTCGCGGACGAGGTGACCAGCGAGCTCAAGCTCGGCTGAGCATCGCCTCGACATCCTCGATGGAGCGGGTCGACCGCGCCCCGGTCGCCCGTTCGGTCACCTCCACGCCACCCGCCGCCAGCGAGCGCGGACTGACGGTCAGGATCCAGGGCATCCCCAGGAGTTCGGCGTCGGTGAACTTGACCCCGGGCGACTCGTCACGGTCGTCCCACAGGATCTCGTGGCGCGGACCAGCGTCAAGCGCGACCTGGTGCAGGCGCTCCGCCACCTCGGTCACCCGAGGCTCTTTCGCCGCCCCGATCGAGACGAGGTGGGCGGCATACGGCGCCACCTCCGCCGGCCAGACGATCCCCTTGTCGTCGTGGTGCGCTTCCACGATGCAGGCGACGTTGCGCCCGACGCCGATGCCGTACGACCCCATGATGATCGGGTGGGCCTGGCCGTCCTCACCGAGGTAGGTCGCCCCGGCGGCGTCGCTGAACTTCGTGCCGAGCTTGAAGATGTTGCCGACCTCGATCCCATCTCGCAGGATGACGGGCTGGCCGCAGACGGGGCACGGATCGCCCCCCTGGACGTTGGTGAGGTCGGCGACGACGTCCGCCGTGAAGTCGCGCCCGATGTTGACGTTCCGGTAGTGGAACCCCTCGCGGTTCGCACCCGCGACGAGGTTCGCCGAACGCGATACCAGCTCGTCGACCACGATCAACGTGTCGTGCGCACCGATCGGCGAGCCATAGCCGGGCTCCATCCCCGCTGCGCGGATCTCCTCGACCTGGGCGGGCCGGATGCCACTGACCGCGTTCACGGCCCTGCCCAGCTTGGTCTCGTTGACGTCGTGATCGCCACGAACGATCGCCGTGACGAGCCGGCCGTCGCCGGTGACGAAGAAGGCGGCCTTGGCCGTCCGGTCCGCACCGATACCCAGGAACGCCGCAAGTGACGCGATCGTGGTCGTGCCCGGCGTCGCGATCTCCTCGAGAGGAAGCGCCGGCTCCGGGGCGGGGGCGAGTGCTGCGACCGCCGCCACCTGACGGTTCGCGGCGTACCCGCATGATCCGCACAGCACCAGGGCGTCTTCGCCGGCCGGGTTCAGGAACATGAACTCGTGGGCCTGCGAGCCACCCATGATCCCGACATCGGAGGCGACGACGACCGTCTCCAGCCCCAGTCGCTGGAACGTCCGTACGTACGCATCGTGCTGGGCCTGGTAGCTGACATCGAGCCCGGCCTCGTCCCGGTCGGCGCTGTAGGCGTCCTTCATGACGAATTCGCGGACACGGATCAGCCCACCGCGAGCGCGCGGCTCATCGCGCCATTTGGTCTGGAAATGGTAGATCTGCATCGGCAGCTGGCGGTACGACTTCACGATGTCGGCGAGGAGGATCCCGACGACCTCCTCATGGGTCATGGCCAGGACCATGTCGCGGCCGTTGCGGTCCTTGAACCGACCGAGTTCCGGGCCGATCGCGTCGTAGCGGCCGCTCGCCCGCCAGATGTCGGCCGGGTGGACGACCGGCATCTCCATCTCCTGGCCACCGATCCGATCCTGTTCCTCGCGGATGATCTGCTCGACGCGGTCGCTGACGCGCTTGCCGAGCGGGAGGAGCGAGTAGATCCCCGAGCCGAGCTGGCGGACATAGCCCGCCCGCAACAGGAGGCGATGCGACGGCATCTCGACATCGGCCGGGTCGTCGCGCAGGGTCGTGAAGAACAGCTGGGATAGACGCATGCGCCAAGGATAGCCGCCGGAGCGGGCCACCGACCCGCGAC
>JANONZ010000098.1:0-3292 GCA_031421095.1 Thermomicrobiales bacterium | reverse complement strand
CATCGTGGCGCCGTGAGGCCAGTCCAGGGTTCGCTCAGGGTGGCCTGCGCGTCCGACGCCCTGGTCACCGATGCGTACGCGGCTGGGCGTGGGTTTCAGGTTGGCAGCGGTCTTGGACACTCGACTCACCGTGCCCACGCTAGCGGGGCCGTTACCGGGAGCGGTACTCTGAACCTACGCAGAGCGCTCACGAGCAGCCGAGTCAAGGGGAGACAGGATGATGGAGACGCTAACGCAGATGAAATGCGTCACGTGCCGTAAGGACGCACCGACCGTGACGGATGCCGAAATCGCCGAATTTCAAAGCCAAGTCCCTGACTGGGACATCGTGGAACTCGATGGATTCAAGCGCCTGAGACGCGTCTTTTCAGTCGACGATTTTGCGCAGGCGTTGGAATTCACGAAGAAGGTTGGCGAGCTTGCAGAGGAAGAGGGGCATCACCCTGCGCTGCTGACCGAATGGGGCAAGACGACGGTCACATGGTGGACGCATAAAATCAAGGGCCTGCATCGCAACGATTTCATCATGGCGGCGAAAACGGACGACCTGTATCAGCCATGAATCGATCCGTTAACCCCGGGGAGATATCGTCAAATGTTGTGGAAGAGCCCGGGTCAGGCGGTGGCGGACTCCTCGGTGAAGGTCGGCTCGTCCTGGGGCGGCGGCGCATCCTTTCCTGCAGCTGACCGTCGATGAACCGGGCACCGGCCCCGGACGATTGGGACGAGATGCGGGGCGTTGATCCGGCGCCAGGGTACCGCCGAGCGGGTCGGCGTTCGGACCCGGCCCGCTCGGCAGACTTCGGGTCTAGCATGGCGCGGATGGATGCACCGATGACGTTCGATGGCCGCCCGGGACCGACTGACACGTTGGGTCGGGCGATGCGCGACCTGCGCATCTCGGTCACCGACCGCTGCAACTTCCGGTGCACCTATTGCATGCCCAAGGAGATCTTCGGCAAGGACTACGCGTTCCTCCCGCGCGACCAGATCCTGTCCTTCGAAGAGATCGAGCGACTGGCGCGGGCGTTCGTCGCGGGCGGCGTCGAGAAGTTGCGGATCACCGGCGGAGAGCCGCTGGTGCGCCGGGGCCTGCCCGACCTCATCGCGATGCTGGCGGTTATCCGCCGGCCGGACGGGCGTGCCCTCGACCTGACCCTGACGACCAATGGCTCCGCCCTGCGTGTGCTCGCCCGACCGCTCGCCGATGCCGGCCTGCAGCGGGTGACGGTCAGCCTCGACTCCCTCGATGACGAGGTGTTCGGAGCGATGAACGGCATCGACTTCCCGGTCGCGAAGGTGCTCGATGGGATCGCGGCCGCGACGGAAGCCGGGCTCGCACCGGTCAAGGTGAACATGGTCGTCCGGCGCGGCATCAACGAGACGAGCGTGGTGCCGATGGCCGCCTGGGCGCGCGAAGCGGGGGTCATCCTGCGCTTCATCGAGTACATGGACGTCGGCCACTCCAATGGCTGGCGGCTGGACGATGTCGTCCCGGCCACTGAGCTCCTCGGGATCCTGGCGTCGGTCTGGCCGGTCGAGCCGGCCGACCCGCTCTACCGGGGAGAGGTCGCGAACCGCTGGCGTTACGTCGATGGCGGTGGCGAGTTCGGGGTCATCGCGTCGGTCACGGAGCCGTTCTGCCGCGATTGCACGCGCGCGCGTATCTCGGCCGAGGGCCAGCTCTACACGTGCCTGTTCGCGGTCGAAGGCCATGACCTGCGCGCGGTCCTCCGGTCTGACGCGACCGATGCCCAGCTGGCGGCCCATATCGAGACGATCTGGACGAGGCGCGGGGACCGCTACTCCGAGCTGCGCTCGGCGGCCACTGCGAACCTGCCCCGGATCGAGATGTTTGCGATGGGCGGCTGAGCCGACCGGCCGTTCGGGCGACCTGACTTCGCGATGCGCACTGGGGCCTCAGGACAGTCCTCGTGCGCCTCCGGACGATCCCGCTCCTCGGGGCTGACCGCTCGCCGACCCGCGCGCCGCTCCGGGGCTGGTGAGAGCTTGCCCGCGACCACGTCAGGAAGCCCTCGAACGCCTCGATCCATCCGCTCATGATCAGAGGACCGCGAGCGCCGGTCCGCTCGATCGCCCGTCAGCCGGCCCGATGGCCGTTTCGGCCCCTCAACCGCGCCGGTCAGCCGGAATTTCGGTGGATCCGGGATTAGGCGATACTGCACCCATGGACACGAGCCCTGCTGTCGGCCAGGCATCCGGAGCCAGCGCGGTCGTCCGCGAGCGGGACTGGCAGGCGGCCCTCGAGGGTGCCGTGACGCGGCTTGACGACGCGACGGAAGGCCGGCGCACGTGCGACCTCGCCTTCGTGTTCGCGAACTTCGTTTACCAGGACGAGTTCCCGGCGCTGCTCCGGACCGCCCGGGCGGCTACCGGGGCGGCCCATGTCATTGGCTCGTCGGGCTGGGGCGTCATCGGCGCAGGCCGAGAGATCGAGGCCGAACCGGCGCTCGCGCTCGCCACGTTCACGCTGCCGGGCGCCACGATCACGCCCTTGCGCATCGATCAGCGCACGCTCGATGGTCTCGGTGACCCATCGGCGTGGTACGCCCACAGCGGGCTCGATCGGGACCAGGTCGGCGGCTGGCTCGTCCTGGCCGACCCGTTCTCGCTCGACGCCGAGCGGCTGCTCGAGGGCCTCGCGGCAGCGTTTCCGGAGGCACCGCCGATCGGCGGGCTGGCATCGGGCGACCCACGCCGGCGCACCACCTATCTGTTCCTCGACGACGAGGTGTACGAGGATGGCGCCGTCCTGATCGCCGTGGGCGGGGAGTGGGAGATCCTCGCGGTCGTGTCGCAGGGCGCCGAGCCGATCGGCAAGACGTGGACGGTGACCGACGCGGATGGCCACGTCCTGCGATCGATCGGCGGACAGCCGGCCTATGAAGTGCTCGCCCGGACGCTGCTCGGCCTGCCGGAGCCGATGCGAGCTCGTGCTGGGCGGAACCTCCTCATCGGCCTCGCGATGGATGAGTACCACGATCGGTTCGAGCGTGGCGACTTCCTCATCCGCAACCTTGTCGGAGGCAACCGCGAAACAGGCGAGCTCATGGTGGGCACGCATCCCCGAGTCGGCCAGACGATCCAGTTCCAGGTCCGCGACCCGATGGCCGCCGACGAGGAGCTGCGGCTGCTGCTGGACCGCGCGGTCGTGGCGCTGCGTGGGCGCAGGCCGGCCGGCGCCCTCGTCTGCACATGCAACGGCCGGGGCGTAGGGCTGTTCGGCGTACCTGACCACGACGCGGCGCTCGTGGCCGACCGGTTCCGCGGC
>JANONZ010000097.1:0-5142 GCA_031421095.1 Thermomicrobiales bacterium | reverse complement strand
GTACTTGGGGGTCTTTCTTGCCGCCATGGGCGGCATCCTTGTGGCCGTCGACGTGCGGGCCGTCGACACGACGATCATTGCCGACGCCCTGCGGCTCTGGCCGTTCGCCTTCGTGGCGATCGGGCTTGGCCTCGTGCTCCGCCGGACCCGCCTTAGCGTGCCGGGCGGCATGCTCGCCGCTGCGGTCCCCGGCCTCCTGGTGGGCGGTGGCTTCGCGCTGGCTCCGCGGATTGCCGTGGATTGTGGTGCCGGCGGCGCGCCGGCGGGCGTGGTGACGCAGCAGGGCGTATTTGATGGCCCGGCGCGGATTGATGTGACAACCCAGTGCGGCAGCATCGTTGTCAGCACCGCAGCGGGCGGCGGGTGGCAGCTCCAGACGAGCGATATCTCCAGCCGCACGCCCATCATCGACGCCACAGCTGGATCACTCTCGATCGACGCCGGCGGCCATGATGGCTGGCACGGCTTCGACACGCGCACCGACGCCTGGCGCCTCACGCTGCCGACCACCGCGATCGAGGACCTGTCGTTCGTCGTGAACGCCGGGGAGGGCCGGATCGGCCTGCCGGGTGCCCAGGTTGGCCACCTGGACCTGACGACCAACGCGGCCCAGACGACCGTCGACCTGTCCGGGGCCTCGGTGGCGAGCATTTCGAGCACGGTGAACGCCGGCATGCTCTCCATCCGCCTCCCGGCCGCCGACGTGGTCGGCTCGATGGAGGTCAATGCCTCGGCGCTCGAGGTATGCGTACCCAGCGGACTCGGCCTCCGAGTCCACTACACCGGTGCGCTGAGCGGGATCTCGGTCAACGGGCTACCGCACAGCGGCACGGACTGGCAGAGCACGGACTACGCGTCTGCGCTCCACCACGCCGACCTCAACGTCAATGTCAATCTCGGCAATGTCGAGATCAATCCGATTGGAGGATGCAAGTGAACCGCCGTCTCTATCGTTGCCACCATGACAAGCGCATCGCGGGCGTGGCCTCGGGTCTCGCCGAGTACTTCGACCTCGATCCGACCATCGTCCGGATCCTGTGGGTCATCTCCTTCTTCTTCGGTGGAATGGGCCTGGTGTTGTACGTCGCGATGGCGATCGTCGTGCCAGCGGAGCCCGAGGAAGGCTCCGCGGAGGCCCCGGCCCCGATCAGCGGCTCGACGGACGAAGCCGGTGAAACGACCGGCCAGGCCGCCGTCCCCACCTCCACCGGCTGGCATTCCACGCCGCCGGTGAAGCACCGTCACGCCAGCCGGGGCAATGGCCGCGGGACGACCATCTTCGGGATTGTCCTGATCCTGTTCGGCGCCCTCGCCCTCGTCGACGCGCTCCTGCCGGCGTGGGCGGACGGCGGGCGCTTTCTGTGGCCGGCGTTCATCGTCGGGATCGGGGCCCTCCTGGTGGTGACCGCCGTGCGACGCGAGCCGAACCAATCGTGATCGGTGGCGCAGTCCTTGTAACCGGGCTGCTCCTCATCTTGGCCGGGCTGGCGTCAGCCTGGGTCCCCGGCGGAGCCACGTTTGCTCCGTCGGGGACCCAAGGTTTCCGGGCGCGCAACCCGATTCGAGCCTTTCTGCTCTCCCCGATCCACCCGGACACGTGGTACGCCAACGCGGCCATCGGCCTCGGGTTCTTCGTGGGGGTCTTCGCGTTCGCCGCGCTCGTCTCCTTCGCCTCGGCGGGCTCGGCCACGATCGTCGTCGGTATCGGCTTGTTGTTCATTGCCATGGGGATCGAGGGTTCGCGGCTGGTGGCCCGACTCGAACGCCGGCGCGTAACGCTGGGGGCGCCGGGCCGCCTGCTCGCGCATTCGTATCGGCCGCTCCGTGGCAGCGTCCTCGACATCGCCCGGGCCGAATTCGTCGACGAGAGCCGCTGGCGTGATGTGCTCTACGTCGCGATCAACTTCCCGCTCTCCATCATCGAATTCGTCGTCATCGTGACCGTGTGGTCGCTCTCCCTCTGGCTGTTGACGACGCCGCTCGGGTTCGACCCCGTGCTCGGGCAGGACGGTCCTTCACTGGTCATCCGGGTCGCCGGCGCCGCGTTGCTGCCGGTCGCCGCATCGCTCTCCCAGCTCGTCATGGCCCTGCACCGCGCCGTGGTCTCCGGGCTGCTGTGCACGTCCGAGAGCCGCGAGCTCCGGCGACAGGTGGAGACGCTCAAGGAGAGTCGCTCCGCCGTCCTCGATGTCGAGGCGAGCGAGCTCCACCGGATCGAACGTGACCTCCATGACGGCGCCCAGCAGCGCCTCGTCATGCTGACGATCGACCTTGGCCTGGCGAACGAGCGGATCGACACCGATCCGGCGGCCGCGAAACAGCTCGTCCTTGAAGGGCAGGAGCAGGCCCGCTTGGCGTTGGCCGAACTGCGCGACCTCGTTCGCGGGATCGCCCCCTCGATCCTGCTCGACCGGGGGCTGGTCCCGGCGCTCAGCTCGATCACTGGCCGAGTGCCCGTGCCGACGGTCGTGCGAAGTGATCTGCCGCCCGGTGAGCGGCTGCCGGCCGCGATCGAGCGGGCGGCCTATTTCGTCGTCGCCGAGGCGCTGGCGAACGTGGCCAAGCACAGCGGCGCCCGGGGGTGCGAGGTGCGCTGCCGCCGGGAAGGGTCGCGGTTGGTGGTCGAGGTCTGGGACGATGGCGGGGGTGGCGCGACCCTTGAGCCGGGCGGCGGGCTGGCGGGGCTCGCGGGACGCGTCGCGGGGGTCGATGGAACCCTTACGGTATCCAGCCCGGAGGGCGGGCCCACGCTCGTGCATGCGGAGCTGCCGGTGACTGCATGGGCCGCGCCCACGACCGGGTGGGTCCTGCCGACGACCTAGGAGCCCAGGTAGGTCAACACCGCGAGCACCCGGCGATGGTCGTTCTGCGAATCGGGCAGCTCCAGCTTCCCGAAGATGTTGGTGATGTGCTTCTCGGTCGCACCCTCAGAGATGCCGAGGAGCGTGGCGATCCCCATGTTGGTGCGGCCCTCGGCCATCGCCGCCAGCACCTCTCGCTCCCGTGGCGTCAGCGCCGATAGCGGGTCGTCGGCCCGATGCCGGACCATCAGCTGCGCGACGACCTCGGGATCGAGGGCGGTCCCGCCTCGAGCGACGCGCCGCAGGGCATCCATGAACTCGCGGATATCGCCGACCCGGTCCTTGAGCAGGTAACCCACGCCGCCGGCGCGGTCCGCAAGCAGCTCCGTCGCATACTGCCGCTCAACGTACTGGCTCAGCACCAGAATGGGGGTGCCGGGCACGAGGCGGCGCGCCTCGATCGCGGCGCGCAGTCCCTCGTCCCGCTGGCTCGGCGGCATCCGCACGTCCACCACCGACACGTCCGGGCGGTGTTCGACGACGGCCGCGACGAACGACGGACCGTCGCCCACCTTGGCCACGACCGTACCGCCGGACTCCTGGATCAGCCGCGCGATGCCCTCGCGGATGAGCGCCGAGTCCTCGGCGATGACGACGCGCAGCGGTGAGGCTTCCACGGGTCCGATCATGCCATGAGGCTCGCATAGTCCGTTCGGTTCGCTGGTCGCGTCACGGGTGACGAGGAGGTAGCCGGCCACGTGTGCTCGCCCAGGGTCACAATTGAGGCCTCTGGTACGCGCTGCTCCAGGTCACCCTGGGCTTCGACCGTGGCTACGCGGTGGGTTTCGGGACGATCATCGCGCTCTACACGGTCGCGACCGCCTTGTACTGGATCTGGTTCCGCTCCGTCGACCGACACAGGCTTCGACAGCGCCTCGTGGCCTGAAGGCTAGCGAGGTTCCAGGATGACGACCGGTATCGGTCGGCGCGCCGTCGTCCGGTAGACGGCATAGCCGTGGCTCGCCGCGACGAAGCGTGACTAGATCCTGGAGGCCTCCTCACGGAGCGATCAGGACGACGCCCGGGAAGTACGTGCGATAGCGGGTTGCGTCACGAGTGAGGAGGCGGTAGCCAGCCACCGCGGCGTGTGCGCCGATGTAGAAGTCCGGGAGCGGTGACCGCTTGAGTCCACCGCCCCGCCGGTAACGCAGGAAGCACTTGCCGGCAAGGAACCCAGCCTCGTACGGCAGCGCCTCGCGCCGGTAGAGGTCAACGGGCACGGCATCTTCGAGATCCTCGATCGCCCCGAAGCCGATGGACACCTCCGCGTAGATGACCGCGTTGATCACAAGGATCGCCTCGTCAGCGGTGCGCTCGAGCGCTCGACTGGACCAGTCACCCCAGACCGGGTCGTCCGTGACGATGTCCAGGAGGACGTTGCTATCGACAAGGACCGCGTCCATCACTCGCCGCGAGTGAGAGCCAGGATCTCGTCGGTGCTCATCCGGATGCGACTACCGGAACCACGCAACTGCTGGACGGCGCGCGTTCCGCGCGACGGTCGCCCACCCGATACGGCCTTGACGATCCTGACGTCGTCACCATCGACGACGAACTCCACGTCCGTGTTCGGCAGCAGCCCGGTCCGTTCGCGGACCGCCTGCGGGATCGTCACCTGGCCCTTTGATGTGATCCGCATCGCGCGCCTCCATCTGCATTCTTACCGCCCACGGTAATACTGACCGTCGGTTCGGTCAAGCGAGCCGCCTTCGATCGTGCACGCATCCAGCTTCGACTAACGGACGAAGCGGTTTCCCGACAGCGGGCCAATGTCACGGAGGTCATCGAGGGATTCAGCATCGTGCCGCTCACGACGAAGGTCCTGCACCGCGCCGCCGAGCCCTTCCCGACCTTGATCGGCTCGCTCGATGCCTTGCACCTGGCGAGTGCGCTCCTCGTGAGAGAGCAGTTCGACGATCTGACCTTCGCGACACACGATCAGAGTTTGGGCCTGGCCGCGCGATCGATGGGATTCGCGGTCGAGGGGATGGCTGCCTGATCGCGGCGCCCATGCCGCCGATGGCATGGCTCAGGGTCAGGAGGCCCCTGGCTTCTCCTGGACGGCCCAACTATTGCCGTCCGGGTCGTCGAAGAAGAAGAACGAGTTCCACGGGCCGCCCGGCCCATCGACCCAGACCCCGTCGTCGATATGCCGGACCGGGCTGACCTCCACGCCCCGTTCGGCCAGTTCGGCCCGCGCGGCCTCGATGTCGGAGACGACCAGCTGCAGGCCCTTGAGCGAACCTGGCGCCGACTCGATGAGCCCGGTGCCGATGGTGAT
>JANONZ010000096.1:0-4351 GCA_031421095.1 Thermomicrobiales bacterium | reverse complement strand
GCGGATGAGCCAGGAGGGCATCGACGGCTGGGCCGCCGCCGGCGCCCCCGACGCGGTCGTGACCGGCCTGGACCCGAATCTGACCTACCTCCGACTGACCGCCGCCGCAGACTGCGTGCGCGCCGGGGCGCGGTTCATCGCGACCAACCGTGACCCGGTCTACCCGACCGAGCGCGGCCTCAGGCCAGGTGCGGGCAGCATCGCCGCCGCCCTGGAGGCCACGACCGGGGTCACGCCACTCTCCATCGGCAAGCCCGCGCCGCACCTGCTGGAGCTGGCCGCGGAGGCCGTGGGCCGCCACGCGAGCGAGGCGATCATGATTGGTGACGGTATCGGCACGGACCTGGCTGCGGCCAGGGCGGTGGGGGCCCGCTGCATCTTCATGCTGACCGGCGTGACCACCCGCGAGCAGCTGGACGCCTTGCCCCCGGACGAGCGGCCGACCGCAATCGCCGCCGACGCCGGCGAGTTGGCCGCGGCCCTGGAGACCTTGTCGTCCGGTCGCTGATCTAGCCGAGCGTCCCCACGTTCTGGCCGCCGGTCAGGGCCCCGGTCGTCTCCGGCGGTCGGCCACCGGCCGGGTCCACCCGATCCAGCAGGGCAAGGATAGGCGTCGCCCCGAGTCGCTCCAGGATGGCGCGGCAATCCGCAGCCGCCGCCTTCGCCTCCGGTTCATCGACCCCGACCAGCGTCGCGAAGGCCAGCTCTGTCAGCGCCTCGTCCCAGAGCAGGCCGAGGTCCTGCCAGCCCGCGACCGCGGCTCGGTAACCGGCGATGGCCTCCTGCGTCCGTCCCTCGATCGCCGCGAAGCCGGCGCGGAGGGCGGTCTTGTCGATGTCGATGGCGCGCCCGTGCGCCGAGGTCAGCTCAAGCCGACCGAGCCCGTCCCGGGCTGCTTCGACGTCGCCTGCCAGGAGCGCCATGTGAACTGCGCGAGGCAGCACGTACGGCGCGTTGAGCGCGCTGACCCTGGCCACCTCCATCCATTGGGCGTGGGCATCGGCGTAGCGGCCATCAGCGAGGGCCGCCCATCCGCGCAGGTCGAACGCCGAGCTCGCCACCGCGAGATCCTCAGACGCCGGGTCGTAGCGGGCCGCATCGTCCGCGTTCAACGTGCCACGCAGGAGGCGGACCGCGAACGTTCCGGCCGCCATGGATTGCCGGATCTCGGGTTCGATATCCAGGTCGTCATAGGCGGCCAGCTGCTGGGCCTGCCAGTCCCAGTCGCCGGTCCTGATCACGTCCTCGCCGGCGTTGCCGATGAAGAGCAGCTCCGCATCCCGTTGCCCGATCCGTCGGGCGAGCTCGATGCCCTCCCTCTGAAGCTCGATCGCAGCCCGGGGGTCGCTGATCGCGACATCGAGGGCGAGTGAGCCGATCGCCCGGATCTCCCACGCCGCGAGTCCATATCGCATGGCGAGCTGTCGCCCACCCTCAACCAGCGCGATCGCCTCGACCGGTCGGCCCAGCTTGGACAACAGGCCACCCTTGACGATCAGACCCTCTGTCATCACCTGGTGCAGCTCCATGCGTTCGGCGATGACCAGGCCCCGATCGACCAGCGACAGGCCATCGTCGAAGCGGTCTTGCGCGAAGCGGACTCGGGCGAGCGAGGTGAGCAGCGAACTGAGGTCGGCCTCGTCGGCCGAACCCTCTGCCTCGGCCACGGCGCCCTCCAGGATGCCGCCGGCGCGTTCCGTGCGGCGGCCACTGATGAGGGCGTTGGCCAGCCAGCCGATCGCCCGGAAGACGGCGGGTGTGTCACCGGCCGCGCGTCGCAGCTCGATCGCCTCACGCAGATATGCCTCTGCGGCATCCGGCTGGACCGCACCGCCTGCGGCGCGGCCGGCTCGCTCCAGGATGGAGGCTCGCTCGGTCGGGTCGTTGACGACGATGAGGGCCTGCTCCAGGAACCGGATCGCCTGCTCAGGGGAGCCCAGTGCCGATGCCCGATCGGCCGCACCCACCAGGGCGAGTCGTGCCTGGACCGCGACGGCTCCGCCCTCGGGACCATCCGGGGCCGCCTGGTAGGCGGCGAGGTAGTGGGCGGCCAGGGCGCCGGCCAGTTCGTCCTCACCCAGCGACTCGAAGAAGCGCGCCGCCGCGAGGTGTCGCGAGCGTCGGTCGCGCATCGCGAGGGTCCCGTAGGCGACCTCGCGGATGAAGGCCTGCACGAAGGCGTACATGCCTCGCTCGGGTGATCGGGGATCTACCTCCTGGACCACCAGATCCGCGCGGGCGAGTGCATGCAACCGACCTTCCAGCGCGGGGGCGGGTTCGCCGGTGACGGCCGCCAGGCCGGCCAGCGTGAAGCTCTGGCCCAATACTGCCGCGTCCTGGAGCAGCGCGCGATCGGTGGGGTCCAGCCCGTCGAGCCTCGCCGCGATCAACGCTTGGAGCGTCTCGGGAACGGCCAGCTCGCCAAGGTCACCGACCGGCTCGAAGCCCGTCCCAGTCTCCCGCAGCCGCCCGTCAGTGACGAGCATCCGGACCGTCTCCACGGCATACAACGGGATCCCATCGGCACGCGCGATGATCGAGCGCACTGCCGTCACTGGCAGGCCCGGCACGAGGCCGTCGAGGATCTGGCGCATCGACGTCTCGTCCAGGGCTTCCAGACCGAGGGCCAGGAAGTTGCGTCGGCCGGCTCCCCAGGCCGGCCGGCGATCCAGCAGATCCGGGCGGGCCAGCGTGATGATGAGGATCGGGACGCCGCGGCTCCACTCCAGCAGGTGGTCGATGAAGTCGAGGAGACCCGGATCTGCCCATTGGAGGTCCTCGAACAGGAGACCGACGGTCCCGGTCGCGGCCATCCGCTCAAGGAAGGTGCGCCAGGCGCGGAACAGTTCGTCGCGCCCGCCCGCGGGAGGCTCTCCGGCACCCAACAGGGCCAGCAGGGCCGGCTCGATCCAGCGTCGTTCCGCCTCATCCGGGACGTGCTCTGCGACCGTCGCCGCGATCCTGGTCCTCGTTGTCGCCGGGTCGTCCGTTTCCAGCAGGCCAGCCCGATAGCGGATCATCTCGCCCAGCGCCCAGAAGGTCACGCCCTCGCCATACGAGGGTGATCTGCCCTCGTGCCACCAGACGCCCTCGACCACGCCGTCGACGTATTTCAGGAATTCCCACGCGAGGCGCGTCTTGCCGATGCCGGCCTGTCCGGTGATGGAAACGAGACGGGCTCGCTGCTCGCGCGCGGTCGCGTGGAACAGATCCTTGAGCAGGCGCAGCTCGGCATCGCGACCAACGAACGGGGCCTCAAAACGGTCGGTCCGTCCCACGCCCTTGCGCTTGCTGACGACTCGCAGCGCCTGCCACGTGGAAACCGGCGTCTCCTTGCCCTTGAGCTCATGAACGCCGGCCGGCTCGAAGGCGATCGCCCGGCCGGCGGCCCGTTGGGTCGCCTCGCCGACGAGCACCGTCCCGGGCGCCGCCACGGACTGGATCCGCGACGCAGTGTTCACGAGATCGCCGGCGACCATCCCCTGGTTGGTGGCGCCGAGGGTGACTGCCGCCTCGCCGGTCAGGACGCCCGCGCGGGCCTGGAGGTTCTGGCCCAGGTCCCGGACCTCGGCCACGAGCTCCAGCGCGGCACGGACTGCCCGTTCGGCGTCGTCCTCGTGCGCGATGGGAGCACCCCAGACGGCCATGACCGCGTCTCCGATGAACTTCTCGACCGTGCCGCCGTAGCGCTCGATCACGCTCCGGGCGCGTTCGAAGTAGAGCGTCAGCAGCTCTCTGACGGCCTCCGCATCGCGACCCTCCGCGATGGCCGTGAACCCGACGAGGTCGACGAAGAGGACGCTGACCAGTCGACGCTCGGCAACAGGCTCCGTGGGAGCGATCGCTGTGCGAGCCGCGATGGCGTTGACCAGACCGATCGGCGACGAACCGACCGATGGCTCGTCTGGACCGTCGAGACGGGTGCCGCAGTCGCCGCAGAAACGGGCGGCTGGCCCGTTCTGGGAGCCGCATTGTGTGCACACCGCGACGAGACGGGCACCGCACTCTTGGCAGAACTTGGCGCCGGCGTCGTTGGCCGTGCCGCAGTTGGTGCAGTTCACCCCGGGAGCGTAGCGGCTGTCGACCCATGACGTCACTCGCCCGAGGGCGATATCCGGGCATGGCGCCTGGACGTCAGCGCTGGTCGATCGACCGTTGTGGGGGCTGACCGCTCAGCAACTCGGGGATGCCGGTTGCCCAGTGGTCGAAGGCGGCTCGCAGCGGCGCCAGGGTCGCCTCGTCGGCGAAGGCGACATCGAGCGCATGGCGGTCGATCGACCACAGCTCCGGCAGCGTCAGCCCGATCGACTCGATGGCGTTGACGTACTCCTCCGAGAGCGTGATGTCGGAT
>JANONZ010000095.1:0-1599 GCA_031421095.1 Thermomicrobiales bacterium | reverse complement strand
GGCTTGGCCAGCCACGAGGCCCGCGCGAAGAGGGCGTCCTGGAGCATCGCCGTGCCCTCGTCATTCCAGTTGATGACGTTGAGATCCGTCGGCTGATAGAGCTTGCCTGTCTCGGGGTTCTTGGTCTCCAGGAGCTGGGCGTATTCGTTGTAGATCATCGCCTCGGCGACATCGATCTGCCTCGACAGCAGCAACGTCATGTCGAACGGCTGGATGACCTTCTGGTAGTCGATGCCCTGCTCAAGGCCGGCCTTCTTGGCGCCGGCGGTGACCTCGAACTCGTTGCCGAAGTCCCAGACGCCGATCTTCTTGCCCTTGAAGTCCGCGGGCGAGGTGATATTCGAGTCCTTCCACGAAACGGACAGCGTGCCCGAGCGCTGGAAGATCTGGGCGATATCCACAAGGTCCGACGCGGGGTTGCCCAGACGCGCCTCGAGGACCTTGGGCACCCAGCTGATGGTGAACTCAGGGCCGTCGGCCGCGGAGCCGGCCTGCTGCGGGATGACATCGGGGCCACCGTCGACGATGGTCAGCTTGATCCCGTTGGCCTCGTAGTAGCCCTGCGCTACCGCGGCGAAGTAACCGGCGAACTGGGCCTGCGGGGCCCACTGGAGCTGAAGCCGGACGTTGTCGAGGGCGGCCGCCCCGCTGGCGGCGGCGCTCGGGGCCTTGGTCGCGGCACCGCCGCCGGTGCATGCGCCGACGACGAAGCTGGCCGTCACGGCCAGTGCCAGGATCCTTCGAGTTCGATTCATCTAGTCCTCCTCCTTGTCGATTGCCGGATCCGATCGAGCGCCGCTCCTCTTACGGCTCCTGGCTACGTACCGAGGCGTGCCAGGGAATGACCGCGCGTTCGATGGCGACGATCGCAAGGTACATGACGATCCCGGAGACTGCCGCCAGGACGATCGCCGCCCACGTGACGTCGAAGCGCAGTGCGCTGGCGCTCTGGACGACAACTCGGCCAAGGACCTCGCTCGAACCGCCGAAATATTCACCGACGATCGCGCCGATGAGGCTCAGTGTGGTCCCGATCTTGAGCGCCGTGAAGAAGTATGGCAAGGCGTTGGGGAGCCGCAGGACGCGCAGGACCGTCCAGTCGGACGCGCCGTACGATCGCAGCAGCTCCAATGCCGCGGGCTCGACCTGGGTCAGCCCACGGGTCACATTCACCACCACGGGAAAGAACACCAGGACCGCCACGATCATCATCTTGGACAGCGGGTTCAGGACGCCGAACCAGTTGTTCATCAGTGGCGCGAAGGCGACGATCGGGACGGCGCTCGCGCCGACAGCGAGTGGCAGCAACAGTTCGCGGACCGTCGCGTAGCGGGCGGTCACGAATGCGACGACCACGCCGAGCGACGTCCCGATGGCCAACCCGCCGACGGCCTCGAACAGCGTCGCACCGGCAGCCTTTGCCAGCGGCCAGCGGCCGGAGGACCAGTTCTCACCGAGCGCGCTCACGATGGCGCTCGGGGCCGGAAGCGGGAGGCCGCGGAGGTCGATGTTGCGAACAAGCAGCTCCCAGAGGCCGATCGTCCCGACGAACACGATGACAGCGGGCAGGTGATACCAGAACCGCTGCAGCCACTTGCC
>JANONZ010000094.1:0-5940 GCA_031421095.1 Thermomicrobiales bacterium | reverse complement strand
GATGTTCGAGTACCTGATGCCTGCGCTGGTGATGCGTGCGCACCCACTGAGCCTGATGGATCAGACCTATCGGCTGGTCGTGGCGCGACAGATGAGCTACGCGGCCAGGCGCAACGTGCCCTGGGGCATCTCCGAATCCGGGTTCAATGCGCGCGACCTCGACCAGACCTACCAGTACTCGAGCTTCGGTGTGCCAGGCCTCGGCCTCAAGCGCGGACTGGCTGAGGATCTCGTGGTGGCCCCGTACGCGACTGGCCTCGGTGCGCTGATCGAGCCGCAGGCCGCGGTGCTCAACTTCGCACGCTTGAGCAACGCCGGAGCGTCCGGCAGATTCGGTTTTCGGGAGGCCATCGACTACACCCCGCGGCGCCTCCCTGAGGGAGCGTTATCGGCCACCGTCAACAGCTACATGGCCCACCATCAGGGGATGCTGCTGGTCGCGCTCGGGAACGTCCTGAACGGGTCAGTGATGGTTGAACGTTTCCATCGTGACCCGATCGTCCAGGCCACGGAGCTCCTGCTCCAGGAGCGGATGCCGCGTGATGTGCTGGTCGCCCGGCCGCGAGCCGAAGAGGTCAAGGGCCCAGCCGACATCCGCGACCTCGTGCCGCCGGTCCTTCGGCGCTTCACCTCGCCCCATGACGCGATCCCGCGAACCCATCTGCTTTCGAACGGGCGTTATGCCGTGATGATCACTGCCGCCGGATCCGGGTATAGCCGCTGGGGAGACGTGGCCGTCACCCGCTGGCGTGAGGACGTCACTCGCGACTCATGGGGGAGCTATCTCTTCCTGCGGGACCGTCACTCGGGCGCGGTCTGGTCTGCGGGCCATCAGCCGAGCGGGCAGGAAGCCGATACCTACGAGGTCGATTACGCGGAGGATCATGCCGAATTCTTCCGCCGCGACGGCTCGATCGCGACACGGCTGACGATCGTCGTGTCGACGGAGCACGACGCGGAGATCCGCCGCGTGTCACTGACCAATCTCGGTTCCCAGACTCGTGAGATCGAGCTGACCTCCTACGCGGAGGTCGTGCTGGCGCCGCAGGCCGCCGATGTCGCCCACCCCGCGTTCCAGAATCTCTTCGTCCAGACCGAGTTCGTGCCGGAGGTAAGCGCCTTGCTGGCTACCCGCCGTCCGAGATCGGCCGGCGAGCGGCAGGTCTGGGCGGCTCATGTGGCCGCCATCGAGGACCAGGTCCCGGGGGTCATCCAGTACGAGACAGACCGCGCCAGGTTCCTGGGCCGCGGCCGGACGGTCCGTTCTCCCGCCGCGGTGGTGGATGGGCGGCCCCTGTCCAATACGGTCGGCCCGGTTCTGGATCCGATCTTCAGCATCCGTCTGCGGGTCAAGCTCGCGCCCGGCGCGACCGCTCACGCGATCTTCTCCACCGTCGTCGCCGAGTCGCGCGAGGAGGTGCTGGACCTGGCGGACAAGTATCGCGAGGCGGCAACATTCGAACGCGCTGCAACCCTCGCCTGGACGCAGGCCCAGGTGCAGCTCCATCACCTGGGCATCGAGCAAGACGAGGCGCACCTGTTCCAGCGCCTCGCGAACCGGATCCTGTACTCGGATCCGTCACTTCGGCCGGCTCCCGGGCTCCTCGCCCAGAACGAACGTGGAGCGTCCGGCCTGTGGGCCCATGGCATCTCGGGTGACCTCCCGATCGTCCTGGTTCGGATCGACGAGGCCGAGGACCTCGACATCGTCCGGCAGCTGCTCAGGGCGCACGAATACTGGCGCCTGAAGCTGCTCGACGTGGACCTGGTCATCGTCAACGAGCACGGGGCCTCGTACGCTCAGGACTTCCAGGACGCGCTTGAGACGGTCGTCCGCACCAGCCAGTCGAGCCTCGTCCACGAAACGCATGAAGCCCATGGAGGCGTCCACATCCTGCGCGGAGATCGCCTCCGGCCGGAGGACCGGACGCTCCTCCAGACGGCCGCTCGAGCGGTCCTGCTGAGCCGGCGCGGAAGCCTCGCCGATCAGGTCATCCGGCTGGATCGCCCGGACCGGATCGTCCCAGCCGAGCCGGCACCGCCCGCCGCGCCCCCGCTGGCCAGGACAGCGCCGGCAGAACCCCGTCCGAAGCTGGAGTTCTTCAACGGTCTGGGTGGATTTGCCGACAACGGACGCGAGTATGTCGTCGCCCTCGGCCCGGGCCAGTCGACGCCGGCTCCGTGGCTGAACGTCATCGCCAATCCGTCATTCGGATTCCAGGTCTCGGAGTCGGGGGCCGGCTACACCTGGTCGGAGAACAGTCGCGAGAACCAGCTCACGCCGTGGTCGAACGACGCGGTGTCCGACCCGGTGAGCGAGGCGGTCTACGTACGGGACGACGACACGGGCGAGCTGTGGGGTCCGACGGCCTTGCCCATCCGGCTGGAGGGATCGACCTACGTTGCCCGGCACGGTCCCGGGTACAGCCGCTTCGAGCATCGGCACGACGGGATCGGGCTCGATCTCGTGCAGTTCGTCGCGCTCGACGACCGCCTGAAGATCGGTGTGCTCAGGATCGAGAACCGCTCGGGTCGCCGACGGCGCCTGTCCGTGACGGCCTATGCAGCGTGGGTCCTGGGCACATCTCGCGGAGCTGCCGCTCCCCAGATCGTGACCGACCTCGAGCCCGAGACCGGGGCGCTCCTGGCGCGCAACCCATGGAACCCGGATTTCGGTGGCCGGGTCGCGTTTCTGGATCTGGGCGGGCGCCAGACGGCATGGACCTGCGATCGAACGGAGTTCCTCGGCCGCAACGGAGCCGCCAACCGGCCAGCCGCCCTGAAGCGGGGACATCGCCTCCATGGATCGGTCGGTGCGGGACTGGACCCGTGTGCCGCGCTGCAGACCAGCTTCGAGCTGTCGGACGGCGCTCGAACCGAGGTCCTCGTGCTGCTGGGCGAGGCGGACACCCCGGCGGCCGCTGCCGAACTGATCCGACGTGGGCGCTCGCTCGATCGCGAGGCGACGCTGCGTGACGTGGCGACCTACTGGGATCAGGCTCTGGGCACCATCAAAGTGCGGACGCCTGACCGCTCCATGGACATCCTGCTCAACGGTTGGCTGCTTTACCAGACCCTCGCGTGCCGCCTGTGGGCTCGAACGGCCTTCTACCAGGCAGGCGGCGCGTACGGCTTCCGCGATCAGCTCCAGGATGTCATCGCCCTGACGACCTCGAAGCCTGGACTGGCCCGGGAACACCTCCTGCGCGCCGCGGCGCACCAGTTCTCCGCCGGGGATGCGCAGCACTGGTGGCACCCTCCGTCCGGGCGCGGTGTGCGAACGCGGATCTCCGACGACCGCCTCTGGTTGCCCTATGCGGTCGATCGCTATATCGCGGCCACCGGCGACTCCGGGATCCTGGACGAGATGGTCCCGTTCATCGATGGACCGGCTCTGAACGCCGGTCAGGACGATGCGTACTTCCAGCCTGAACAGAGCGGAGAGTCGGCCTCGCTGTACGAGCATTGCGCCCGCGCGATCGACTGCAGCCTGGCCGTCGGCGCTCACGGGTTGCCGCTGATCGGGTCCGGCGATTGGAACGACGGCATGAACCGGGTTGGCCACGAAGGGCGCGGTGAGAGCGTCTGGCTCGGCTGGTTCCTGCACGTCGTCCTGTCAGCCGTGGCTCCGATCGCCGACGCTCGGGCTGAACGGTCGCGCGCCGAGACCTGGCGGGCCCAGATGAAGGGGCTTCGACGGGCGCTCGAACGTCACGGCTGGGATGGTGACTGGTACCGGCGCGCGTTCTTCGACGATGGGACGCCGCTTGGGTCGGCGGTCAATGCCGAATGCCGGATCGATTCGATCGCCCAGTCGTGGAGCGTCCTGTCGGGCGCCGCGAATCCTCCCCACGCGGAACGCGCGATGGCCGCCGTCGAGGAGTACCTCGTCCGTCCCGGCGACGGCCTCGTCCTGCTGTTCACGCCGCCGTTCGCGCATAGCGATGTCGATCCCGGGTACATCAAGGGGTATCTGCCGGGCGTGCGGGAGAACGGCGGCCAATACACCCACGGAGCGATCTGGTCGGTCATGGCGTTCGCGGCACTTGGCGATGGCGACAAGGCCGGCGAACTGTTCTCGATCCTCAACCCAATCAACCACGCCAGCACACGAGCCGGCGTCCATCGTTACAAGGTGGAGCCCTACGTCATGGCTGCGGACATCTACTCGGAGCCGCCGCACGTTGGTCGTGGCGGATGGACCTGGTACACCGGGTCGGCCGGCTGGATGTACCAGGCCGGCATCGAATCGATCCTGGGCTTCCGGCTCCGCGGCGCAAACCTGGTCATCGAGCCGTGCATCCCGCGAGCCTGGCCGCGCTACGAGATCGACTTCGCGTACCACGCTTCACGCTACGAGATCGTCGTCGAGAATCCGCAGGGCGTCAGCCGCGGGGTCGTCGCGGCGGAACTTGACGGTCAGCCGCTGGCAGGCCCCGGAGCCACCATCCCGCTGGCGGACGATGGCCGGACCCACCAGGTCAAGGTGATCCTCGGCTGACCGAGCGGGCCCCAGCAGCGCCCGAAGGGTCCGGCCTCGCCGCGCGGGCGGGTCGCCCCATCTCCCAGAACCATGTACCGAGACTGGTAAGCATCGGATCTGGCGTCCGAGTGCCGGATCCGCCCTCGCCGCGCGGGTTTCGGCCGGAAGCTGAGCGTGGATCTGCCGTGATGACGCGACTTGTCGGCTACCGCCGGCTCGGATCGGTGCTTACACAGTCCGTGGATGGGGTTATGGGAACACGGCGAGAGCCGCGATCGGCGTCGTCGGTCAGCCGTCCCCGCAGGCCTGGTCGGTCAGCCTGCAAATCCACAACTCGGTGGGCGCTTCGTCTTTCGACCCGAGTCAGGGTTGATATCGCCCTCGGCCGTATGATGAGCACGCCGCTGACACGTGACGGGGCCCTTCGTCGTGCATCGGTTTCAGCCGCAAGAGCTTTCCGGGGAGTAGCGTAGCCTGGCAACGCGCGTGCTTTGGGAGCACGAGATCGTGGGAGCGTCGCCTCGTCCACGCTCCGTCAACCGTCGTCCCGGGCCGCGACGCGATCGCGGACGCCATGCGCGCCGAGGCGGACGCGATCGTGTTCGAGGCGACGACCGACCACGGTCGCCTGGCCGAGTTCGGTCTCGCCCGCTTTGGAGTTCCCGGCCGATCGCCCGCTCCGCGTGCTGACCCACTGCAACACAGGACCGCTGGCGGCCGGCCGAGTCGGCACCGCGCTCGGAATCGTGCAGGGCGGCGCATCATGCCGCGCGCCTTGTGTGTGGAGTCCCCCCGTCGCGCTCGAGGCGCGGCGGCACATGATCGCGGTTCGGTATCCGACCTCGGCGTCACCGCGCTCGGAATCGTGCAGGGTATCAGCGGATAGGGACTGTCCTATCGCGACGTCGCGTCAAATTGCAGGAGCGAGATCGCGTAGCGCCACGACCCATCTTCGCCGCGGCGTACGACGTTGATGCCGCCCCGCGCCAGAACGAGGGCAGTGTCGTGAACCTGAAGGACCCGTCCTGGATCCGCCAGGTACGTGCAGTCACGATGCCACATCTCGGTGGCCAGCCGGGCGATCTCGACGCCGCCGCGCGCTTCCTGGACTCCGCCATCGATCACCAGCACGGCTCCGACTTCGAAGAGCTCGGCCAGCGCGCGGTCGTCGCGAAGCAGGAACGCGTCCTCCAACAACGTCTCGAGCTCTTCCGGCGTCCGCCCTCCAGGAAGTGTGACCACGCTAGAACGTGAGCCGGTGGCGTTCGACGATCGGGAGCGTGCGCTCGAAGTCGACCTCACAGCCGTAACGGGCGGCGAGCGCCGGGAGCGTCGACGGATCGTACTCGCCGCCAGGCCTCCCGAGTTCCCGGAACAGCTCCTCCAGGCCGGCGGGCGAGATGATCTCGAGGATGCGTGTCGGCGTGTCGCCCGGGTTCCAGAACGTGTGCCACTGC
>JANONZ010000093.1:0-2618 GCA_031421095.1 Thermomicrobiales bacterium | reverse complement strand
CTCATCGTCAACAGCGACGCCTTCACCCAGCAGAACCTCAACAAGGCCGCCTACGCCAGCAACCCGCTGACCGACGGCTCGCTCAAGCCATATACCGTCTTCGAGGTCCCGATCTCGACCCTCAATGCGCGCTCGCTCGAGGATCTCGGCATGACCTCCAAGCAGATGGACCTGACCAAGAACTTCTTCGCGCTCGGGCTCATGTTCTGGCTGTACGAGCGGAGCCAGGAGCTGACCATCGCCTGGATCGACCAGAAGTTCGGGGCGCGCCCGGTCATCGCGGAGGCGAACAAGCGGGCGCTCAAGGCGGGCTATGCGTTCGGCGAGACGACCGAGGCGTTCCATACCCACTACCGGGTGCGGCCGGCCAAGCTGGACCCCGGGGTCTACCGCAACATCACCGGCAACGAGGCGACCGCGCTCGGTTTCCTCGTTGCGTCGAAGCTGGCCGACCGCCAGCTGTTCTACGGCAGCTACCCGATCACGCCAGCCTCCGACATCCTGCATCAGCTGGCGAGCTACAAGACGTTCGGCGTCAAGACATTCCAGGCTGAGGATGAGATCGCCGCGATCGGTGCGGCCATCGGTGCGAGCTACGGCGGCGCACTGGCGCTCACGGCCTCGTCTGGCCCGGGGATCGCGCTCAAGACAGAGGCGATGGGCCTCGCCGTCATGGTCGAGCTGCCGCTCGTCGTCATCGACGTCCAGCGCGCCGGACCCTCGACCGGGATGCCGACCAAGAACGAGCAGGCGGACCTTCTCCAGGTCATGTTCGGGCGCAACTCGGACTCGCCGCTGCCGATCGTGGCGCCGGCCACCCCTGGCGAATGCTTCGACCTCGCCATCGAGGCCTGCCGCCTTGCCCTGAAGTACATGACTCCGGTCGTGTATCTGTCGGATGCGTTCCTGGCCACTGGCTCCGAGCCATGGAAGATCCCGTCCCTCGACGGCATGCCGAGCATCGCCGTCGACAACGCCACGGACCCGGCCACGTACCGTCCGTACCAACGCGACCCCAGGACACTCGCGCGACCGTGGGCCGTACCGGGCACGCCCGGCCTGGAGCACCGGATCGGTGGGCTGGAGAAGGCCGACATCACCGGCAACGTCAGCTACGACCCGGACAACCACCACCGGATGCAGTTGCTCCGCCAGGCGAAGGTTGCCGGCATCGCCAACGACATCCCGCCGCTGGACGTCTATGGCCCGGAGCGCGGCGAGCTGGTCATCCTGGGCTGGGGCTCAACCTACGGCGCGATCCGATCGGCCGTCGAGCGCCTGAACGCGGACGGCAAGTCCGTGGCTCACGCCCACCTGCGTCACCTGAACCCGTTCCCCGCCAACACGGAGGCGGTGCTTCGAAGCTACGGCCGCGTGCTCATCCCGGAGGTCAACCTGGGTCAGCTGCTGATGCTGATCCGGGCCAAGTACCTCATCGATGCGGTGGGTTACGACAAGGTCCGCGGCAAGCCGTTCCGCATCGCCGAGATCATCGAAGAGGCGGAGCGCCTCCTGGAGCAAGACCACGCATGACTGAGATGAACGGCCACGCGGCCGCCCCCGCCGTCCCGCCCCAGCCGGCCCTCAGCCCGGAGAACGCGGCGATCATCCAGCTGACGCGCAAGGACTTCGTTTCGGACCAGGAAGTCCGCTGGTGCCCGGGCTGTGGCGACTACTCGATCCTGGCCCAGACCCAGAAGGTCATGCCGGAATTCGGCTACGCACGGGAGAACATCGTGTTCATCTCCGGGATCGGCTGCTCCGGCCGTCTCCCGTACTACATGAATACGTACGGCTTCCACACGATCCACGGCCGCGCGCCGACCCTCGCCACCGGGCTCAAGGCGGCTCGCCCCGACCTCATGGTCTGGGTCATCACCGGCGACGGCGATGCGCTGTCCATCGGCGGCAACCACGTCATCCACTCGATGCGCCGCAATGTCGATATCAACCTGGTCATGTTCAACAACCGGATCTACGGACTGACCAAGGGCCAGGCCTCGCCGACCTCCGAATTCGGCAAGCGCACGAAGTCCACGCCGGCGGGCACGATCGACACCCCGATCATGCCCCTGACCATCGCCCTCGCGGCCGAGGCGCGTTGCGTCGCGCGCTCTGGGGACCCGCCCACGGTGCACCTCCAGACCACGCTGGAGCGGGCGGGCCGGCACGCCGGCTCGTCGTTCGTGGAGGTCCTCCAGAACTGCAACATCTTCAATGACGGGGCGTGGCGGGACTTCACGGACCGCGAGGTTCGCGAGGACCGGATGCTCGTCCTGGAGCATGGCCAGCCGATGATCTTCGGCAAGGACCGCGACAAGGGGATCCGCCTGCAGGGCCTCCATCCCGAGGTCGTCACGATCGGCGAGGACGGCATCACGGAATCGGACCTGCTGGTCCACGACGAGCAGGCCGAGGAGCCGTACCTGGCGCTCATGCTGTCGCGGATGTTCTGGCCGGCCTTCCCCGTCCCGGTCGGCGTCCTCCGGGCGGTCTCGCGGCCCACCCACGACCGCCTGATCGTCGATCAGCTGGCCGCGGCGGTGGCAAAGAGCGGGGTCGGCGACCTGGAGCAGGTCCTGAACGGCGGAGAGACCTGGACGGTCGAGTAGGGCAGG
>JANONZ010000092.1:0-5594 GCA_031421095.1 Thermomicrobiales bacterium | reverse complement strand
TCCGGCGGGGCGTACAGATGCGCCGCATCGCGCTCCAGCGGATGTGCCGAGAAGGCCTCGATGTAGACGGTCACGGGTGCCGCGAGGCGCTGCGGCCGCAGGTGGTCGTACCGGAGCGGCTCTCCCGAGCGGTCGCGAAGCGGGGGCAGGCCGTGCTTCGACCGCGCCGCCTTCGAGGTGATCAGCGGAGCGCTGTTGAGGATGGTGGCGGTCGATCCCGCGAAGACGGCGATCCGCGGCCGCTCGGGACCACCGACGTGGTCGACCGGCATCGCTAGCGGGTGTCTCCGTCGTCGGCCGGCACCGCTTTGAAGGTCACGAGGTTCGTGCGGGTCAATGTCACTCGCTCGGGCATGAGGGGCTCGTTGCCGGGATTGGTGAAGCCGGGCTGATTCAGGAGCTGCCAGGCGACGAACCCTTCGATCGCAGCGTCGTCGGCCGAGATCCCATCGGCCGGCACCGCGACGGTGTAGCCGCGCAGGTTCGCCGCGAACGCCGTGTACATGACGGCCCCGTTCGCCGCCGTCCCGACGAGCAGCAGCGTGGTGACGCCGCGCTCGTCGAGCAGCGCCTGGAGATCGGTGTCATGGAACTTGTTGGCGCGGCCCCGGACGATCGGCTCCGATCCACGCGGCTGCACCGCGTCGAGGATCACGGTCGGCGGCTTGCCGCCCACGGTATAGAGGACGTTCGCGCCGCTCTGGCGCGCCCGATCCAACAGCGATGCGATCGGGGCGACCGAGGCCACGCATCTCGCGCGATTCGTGCACAGCGGATCGGTGACATCCATGACCAGGAGGGCGGTCGAGCGCGGGTCGAGCCGCACGGCCACGGGGGCCGGGACCGGCAGGAACGGTTCCGTCGTCGAAGGCTGCGGGTGAGTCAAGGTGTGCGGTCTCCGTTTTCTGTGGGATCAGAGCAGGATCGCCCCACCGTTGATCCCGAGGGTCTGGCCGGTGATGTACGCCGCATCCCCAGACAGTAGGAATGACACGGCGGCAGCGGTATCCGCGGGGAGCGCAGCGCGGCCGAGCGGGATCTTCGCCGCGGTCGCCTGGAACGACTCCTCGGTGTGCGTCAGCCGCGGCATGGCGGTGTCGGCGAACCCGGGGACGATGCAGTTAACTCGGATCCCCGGCACGGGGACCCGGCCCTCGACGAGGTCCCGGGTGTGGTCGTAGTCATTGATCGCGAGCGTCAGCTCGAGTTCGTTCAAGCGCTCGACGGCCGCGCTGCCGCGCGCCCCGCGATGAAGCCCATGCCCAGGGACGCGATGAGGCCGTTGCCCGGCATATACCCCTCCGACCCAGGGCCGGAAATCCCCGAGGCCATGCCGCCGCCGGCGTACAGATTCGGGATCGGCGTGCCGTCAGCCCGCAGGACCTCGGCCTCGCTGCTGACCCGGACGCCGCCCAGCGTCTGGAACAGGGCGACGTTCACGGCGATGCCGTAAAGCGGGGCCGCGAACGGGCGCTTGATCTCGCGACCGAAGGTGTCCGTGCCGCCGCTGGCCGCGGCGTACTCGTCGAGCGTCGCCCGGAGGCCATCGGCATCGATACCCAGCCGCGCCGCGAGCGCGCCTGGCTCATCCGCTGTCTTGAGGATCCCTTCGGCAGCCAGGGCACGCAGGCCGCCGAACTTCGTGTCGGCGTGGTGGTCGAAGATCTCCTCGTCAAAGATCTCCCACGCGCCCTTGCCCTGCAGGCTCAGCATGGCCGTACTGAGCGGGCCCGGGTAGCGCATCTCGTTGATGAAGCGGCGGCCCTCGCGGGTGACCATCACCCCACCGGAGAAGATGACCTCCGGCGAGACCATCCGGCCGGACGGCAGCACGAACGCCGGGTAGGGATGGAACGAGTCCATGTTGCGCAGCTCGGCCCCGGCCGTTACGGCCAGGGCCATCACAGCCCCATCCGTGCCCGGGTGGCCGGGCGAGGGGATCCCGACCGCGATCGGGATGTACTGCGCGATCCGCTCCGGGTCCGCGCTGAATCCGCCGGCGGCCAGGATCGTCTTGCGCGCCAGCATCCGGTGGTCGCCGGTCGTGACGCCCAGGATGGCCCCGTCCTCGGCCTGGATGAGGGACGTCACATCGGTATCGAAGCGGACCTCGATCGACGGGTGCACGCGGACGGCGTCATACAGGTAGTCCGTGATGGTCCGGTCTTCGCTCCACGAGTGCGAACGCTGGGCGTTGTGGCCGAAGATGAACCGGCCGAGCTCGAACTGCACGGCGGTGGAATCCTCGACGAAGTCCGCCATCTGGCCAGAGACCCGGGTCAGCGTCCGGGTCAGCTCGAGATCGCCCGTTCCGTTGTTGCGACGCACTATGTCGTCCGCCCACAGGTCCGGGTCGTCCTGGACGCCCGCCTCGCGCTGGACCCGGCTGTTCGCCGCCCGGATGCTACGTGATGCGAGGGCCGTACCCCCGCCGGGCGCGCCGGTCTTCTCGAGGATCAGCACCTGGGCTCCGTCCGCCGCCGCCCGCAGGGCGGCCACCATCCCGCAGCCGCCCGCGCCGACCACCACGATGTCACGCGTCTCTTCCGTCCCGGTCATGGCTCCTCCATCGTCGACCTCGATCGGCCCCTGCGCGAGCGAGGTACCTGCCTTCGTTGTCGGGGTCGCCGCAGTCAGTCCGGCCGCGGCAGGATCGAGGACCGGTCGGCGTCGACCCGCAGCGTGACCGCTTCGCCCGGGGCGATCCTCGGGGAGGCCACCGGACGGCACCTTCGCATGGACCGGGGCTCCTCCGATGCGGTTCCTGCATGCTACCCGATCAGCCGGCCGGCCGTCTCACGCCACCTGCGCCTCCTGAAGCGCGCGGGCCTGGTCGTCGAAGAGCCCCGCGGAACGCGGCGCATCTATCAGCTCCACGACCAGGGCGTCGAGGCCGTGCAGGCGTATGTCGAGCGAGTCTGGGGCGACGCCGCGGCCCGGTTTCGACTGGTCGCTCGGAATGCGCCGCCCACGCGACGCGAACCGTGATCGATCCGATCCGGTTGACCTTCGAGGTCGATTGCCCGGTCGAGTACGCCTTTGAGGTCTGGACGGCCAGGCTCTTCGAGCGCCGGACGAATGGCGTGGAACACGATTGGGGCGAGGTCACCATCTGGGAACCGCCGACGCGTCTCGGCTACACGTGGCATCTCGCCCGCGATCGAAGCGACGCGACCGAAGTCGAGGTCCGGTTCGTCGCCGGTGCCGACGCCTCGACGAGAGTGGAGATCGAGCACCGCGGCTGGGAACGGCTCGGTGCCGACGGCGAGCGCTGGCGCGACCGGAATCATGGCGGCTGGGCGACGCTGTTGCCACATTACGTCGCCGCTGCCGCCTTGCCATCCGGTCGCTGACACGCCGGGTTTCCGACGGTCGAGGAGGGCCTCGCCGTCAGCGGTCCCGGACGAGGTCGATGAGACGCTCCGTCGCTTCGATCACGAGGTCCGGACGATCGATCTGGACGTTGTGGCCGGCGCCCCAGGCCGTGGTCTGGCGGACCTGCCCTGGCGACAGCGATTCGTAGGCCGCCTGCCAGGCCGCGGCGATCTCGGCGTTCTGGGCCTCGTCCAGGCGAGGCTCATAGCGGGGCGCCACGAGGACCTCGATCGATAGCGCTACGACGGACGACGAGCGGACCTGCTCCTCGCTCGCGGACCAGTCGAGCGATTCGACCTGCGAGACGAGGTCCCGTAGCCCTTCGAGATGCGCCTCGTACTCGGGTTGCAGGGGGCCGAGGAGCGGGTGGATGCGGTCATCCTGGAGATCGGGGTTGAAGGCGTCGACCAGCACGAGACCGGCCACCTCCGACCGGTTCGCGCCCGCGAAGACCCGGACGTAGGCGCCACCCAGGGAGTGGCCGACGAGCACGTACGGCCCCGGTTCGCCGGCGGTGGCGAGCAAGGCGGCGAGCTCGGCGGCCGCGTCGCCCAGCGTGTGGCGCTCGATCGGGTCGCTCCGGCCCCGTCCGGCACGGTCGTAGGCGCAGGTCCGGGTCGTCGTGGCGAGCTCGTCGTGAACGGCACTCCAGGTCGAGCTGTCGGAGCCCATGCCCGCCTCCAGCACGACGGTCGGCTGGCCTGTGCCGCGGCAGTCGAGATAGAGCGAGCGAGGACCGATGTCGATCCGGACGCCCTTCGCCGTGTAGGGCGCTGGTAGGCCGTGCCGGGCGAGCCATGCGCCCGGGCCACCGGAGCGGACGATGTCGATCGCCAGTCCGAGCCCGAGGCCGGTGCCCACGGCGAACACAAGCGTCACAAGCCGGAGCAGACGGCGGCGCCGAACGACGGGATCCATCGCCTCCTACCGTACTGCCGAGTCGATGTACCCTGCCGCCATGTGTCGAAGCATCAAGACCCTGCGTCGCCCGGAAACAGCCGCGACGACTGGCGAGCTGGAGGCGGCCGCCCGCCAGTTCGTGCGCAAGATCAGCGGCTACCGAACACCCTCGGCCCGCAACAGCGAGGCCTTCGAGGCGACCATAGCCGAGATCGCGACCAGTTCGGGTCGCCTGCTCGAGACCATCGGCGTGGCTGTCGAGGAAGGCCCTGACCGCTGGACACCGGGCGCAGCTTCGTCCTCGCGCCAGGCCCGTGGCGTCAAGGCATCCTTGGGGGCTAGCTGACCCAGGCGGCGGTCAGCGATTTGATCGCGGACCTTCGGGGGTCGGCCAGATATTCGCCCGAGGACTTGTAAGGCTGGTCGGGCGGTCGATCTGCCTGGTTCGGGCGTCGGGTCGGCCCCAGCTGAGCGTGCCGTTGGGCAGTCGAGAGCCCTCAGCCGGTCTGCGTCGGCCATACAAGTCCCAGGGCGCATAGATGGCCACAAGATCGGGCCGGGGGCGTGACAGTGGGGGCCGGGGGCGCGACAGTGGGGCCCGGCACGTGACGCTCCGCGCAGGGCGCGCGACGATCGAGCCTGAGCGCGTGACTCTCCGCGCAGGGCGCGCGCCGCGCCGGGCGTGGCATGCGACGGTCGGGCGTGGCATGCGACGGTCGGGCATGAGGCCTGCAGCATCCGCTACGCTCCGCGCATGGCGACGACGACGGCGCAGTGGTGGGTGCGACCCGGTCAAGACATCGAGGCCGGACGTTTTCGCATCGCCGGCCAGGACGCGGAGGGGCTCGCCCGGGAGCACGGGACGCCGCTATTCGTCTACGACCTGGCGCGATTCGCCGAGAACGCGCGACGTCTGCAGGCCGCGCTGACCCGGAGCGGGATCCCGTTCCGTGTCCGCTTCGCGCTGAAAGCCAACCCGCTGCCCGAGGTTCTGCGCGTCTTCCGCGACCTCGGCGCGCCAGGTACTGACGACAGTGTCGGCATCGACGCCTGTTCCCCCGGAGAGGTCGAACGTGCCATCGAGTGCGGCTGGCGCCCCGATGAGATCAGCTACACGGGCACCAACGTCTCCGAGCGCGACCTCGATGTCCTGCTCGCCCACGGCGTCCACCTCAACCTCGATGCCATCAGCCAGATCGAGCGATACGGGCGTCGGGCGCCGGGCACGCGCATCGGGATCCGGATCGACCCTGGCGCCGGCGTCGGCTACAACGAGCACCTCGAATACGCGGGTGATCAGCCGACGAAATTCGGCATCG
>JANONZ010000091.1:0-3115 GCA_031421095.1 Thermomicrobiales bacterium | reverse complement strand
CGGTCGTAGCGCAGGCTGATGGCCAGGCCATCGATCTTCAGCTCGGCCACGTAGCGCAGATCCGAGACGGGTTCGGGCGCGGACGGCAGGCCGAGACCCTTGCGCACACGCGCATCGAACGCGCGCAGCTCGTCGTGGCTGAACGCGTTGGCCAGCGACAGCATCGGGCGGGCATGCCGGACCTCGTCGAACGTGCCCGAGGGAGCCCCGCCCACCCGTTGCGTCGGCGAGTCGGGCGTGGTCAGCTCCGGGTGCACCGTCTCGATGGCGACGAGTTCGCGGAACCTGGCGTCGTAGTCCGCGTCGGTCAGCTCCGGCGCGTCCTGCACGTAGTACAGCTCGTTGGCGAGCGTGACCTCCGCCGCGAGTACGGCATGCCGAGCTGCCGCGTCCTCAGGCGTGAGTGCGACGGCCTCCGCGACGAGCGCGGGATCCACCGGCGGCATCTGGATAGCCATGGGTGCCAGGGTACGGTCAGCCGATGAGGTCGAGGTTGGCCAGGCTGACGAGCATCGTCTTGCGCCCGACCGAGGCGTCCTTGAAGCCGACCGTCACCTCCTCATCGCTGCGCGTCAACTTGCTTGTCACAACGATGCCGTCGCCCCAGCGCGCATGGCGGATGCGATCGCCGTCGCGGAACTGTCGCTCACCAGGGATGATCGGCCGGGCAGGCCGGGCGGGCGAGGGCGGCTTCGCATGGCCCGGCTGTCCCGGCTCCGCGGTGGCAGCCAGCCCGTCGTCCCAGGCGCGCACCGGCCGGGCCAGTGAGCCGGACGGCGCGCCTGCGGCGAACGCCTCGCGTTTGGCGGCCAGGTCCCGGCCGGGCCGGAACGTCTCGCCGGGGGCCGGGGCGCCGGGCGTGCCACTCCCCTGCCGGAAGGCACCACCGCCACCCCGGGTCGGCGTGCCGAACCGGCTGGTCCGACGTGCCCCGAAGACGAGATCCAGGTCCAGGTCGCTCTCATCGGTGCCACCCAGCTGGGGACCATCCATCAATTCGGCCGGGATCTCCAGCAGGAAGCGCGACGGGACGGTCGCCTGGCCCATCCCCCACGTCGCCCGGCGCCAGGCATGCGACAGGTACAGCCGGCGTTTGGCTCGGGTGATGCCGACGTACGCGAGCCGACGTTCCTCCTCCAGCTCCTTCTCGTCGTCGAGCGCCCGGCTGTGCGGGAAGAGGCCTTCTTCCAGGCCGCCGATGAAGACGACCGGGAATTCCAGGCCCTTCGCCGCGTGGAGGGTGATGAGCGTCACCGCATCGGCATCGCCCTCGTACGAGTCCTGGTCCGCGACGAGGGCCGTCTCCTCCAGCAGTCGATCCAGCGCATCGTCCGGGGCGAGATCGTCGTAGCGCGTCGTGACGGAGCGCAGCTCCAGCAGGTTCGCCCAGCGTTCCTCGCCGTCCTCGGATCCGTCGGCGAGCATCGCCCGATAGCCCGAGGCCTCCAGCGCCTCATCGAGCAGTTCGGGCAGGGTCAGCACGCCGACCCGCGCCCGCAGCCGGCGAACGAGGACGGCGAATCCGGCCAGGGCGTTGCGGGTCCGTGGCGCAAGGCCCCCCAACTCGCCGCTGACGGCGGCTTCGATCGCACCCCAGGTCGTCCCGCCCTCACGTGCGGCGGCCGCCCGCAACGTCTCGATGGTCTTGTCACCGATGCCGCGCGCCGGGACATTCACGATCCGCTCGAAGCTGACGCTGTCCGTGTCGGACCGCAGGATGCGCAGGTAGGCCAGTGCGTCCTTGACCTCGCGCCGCGAGTAGAACCGGGTGCCGCCGACGAGCTGATAGCGGATCCCGTACCGAAGGAACGATTCCTCGATCGCCCGGGATTGGGCATTCATGCGGTACATGACCGCGATGTCGCGCGCCCGGTAGCGGATCTCCTCGTCGTCGGCGCGGCGCGTGAGCGCGGTGGATCGTCCGCCGACCAGGCCCTCCACCTGGCGCGCGATCCATTCGGCCTCCTCCTCCTCGTTGTACGCCTCGAAACGCTGGATGCGGGCCCCGCCGGCGTTCTCCGTCCAGAGCTTCTTGTCCTTGCGCGCGGTGTTGCGCGACACGACCGCGTGGGCGGCATCCAGGATGAGCTGGGTCGAGCGGTAGTTCTGCTCCAGCTTGACGACCGCGGTCTGCGGCCAGTCGCGCTCGAAGTCCAGGATGTTGCGGAGGTCGGCACCGCGCCACGAGTAGATCGATTGGTCGTCATCACCGACGACGGCGAGGTTGCCGTATTTCTCCGCCAGCGCCTTGACCCACAGGTATTGGGCGCGGTTCGTGTCCTGGTACTCGTCGACGTGCAGGTAGCGCCAGCGTTCCTGATACTTGGCGAGTACGTCAGGCGCTTCATGAAAGAGGCGGACGGCCTCCAGCAGGAGGTCGTCGAAGTCGAGCGCGTTGGCCTTGCGCAGGCGTTCCTGGTAGCGGGTCGCCAGTCGCGCGATCGTCCGCTCGCGGTGGTTGGCCGCGTGATCGGCGAGGAACCCCGGGTCCAGCATCTCGTTCTTCGCGCGGCTGATCGCGCTCAGGACGGCGCTGGGGCGAAACTCGCCGGTCAGCGGCATGTCCTCCTCGCGCAGGATCTGCTTCATCAGCGATTGCTGGTCATCCGTGTCGTAGATGACGAAGTGGCGACCGATCCCGATCGCCTCACCATCGGCGCGCAGGACGCGCGCGCACAGCGCGTGGAACGTCCCGGCCATCACGTCCCGGCCCTCCTCGCCGACTAGGCTGATGATCCGCTCGCGGAGTTCCGCGGCCGCCCGATTGGTGAACGTGACCGCCAGGATCCGCCACGGGGCGACGCCCTTGATGCTGACCAGATAGGCGATCCGGTGCGCCAGCACCCGGGTCTTGCCGGAGCCGGCCCCGGCAAGGATCAGGAGCGGACCTTCCGTGGTCGTGACGGCGCGGGTCTGCTCCGGATTCAGGGCGCGGACGATCTCGTCGGCCCTCGCTGCGACCTTCGCCGCGCGTGCGGCCGGATCGGGCGGCGGCAGCACGACGGCCGGATCCTCACCACCGACCGGCGCGTCGCGCAGCCAGGCCGGCTCATCGGGCACCACCTCGGGCGCATCGGACAGCTCGATGAAGGCGGTGCCGATGGCGGACATGGCG
>JANONZ010000090.1:0-4576 GCA_031421095.1 Thermomicrobiales bacterium | reverse complement strand
TGCCGCTGCGGGTTGAGGCGGCCCGGCACGGCGCGGTCGGCAAGCACCATGGGGCGGCCTGGACCTGGACCGAGCCGTTGCTGGCCGATCTGCCGACGACCGTCACGGACCCGGAGCCGGCGGGGGTCTAGCGCGGCGGCGCTGACGCGGGGCGCGGGGCGGGCCGGGGCGCGGCGGGCGCGCGGGCTGAATGAGAGCCCCGTGTGCGTGCCAGTCAACACCGCGGGGTCGAAGACCTCGTCGTGCCCTCGGTCGGCGGGCTTCGGTGGCTGGCAGGCACGGAACCTGCGCCAGGGGACGCGGTGCGATGGGTTCCGGTTGGGTAGCCGGGTAGCCGACTCGCGATGCCGGCCGCCCTTCGATGCCGATTCGTGGTGGCCCCGCTCTCCGGGTCTTGACATCGCCACATCGGGGTCGTATATATCGCTCATCGCTATAGCGCCCACGGGAGTTGGAGCGGAGATGGCTGACACGATGGCGTCCACGGCCGCCCCGGCCAGCGAACGATCGGTGGTCTCGCCGGCCCGGGAGATCCTGCGTGACATCGCCCGCGGTGGCTTCGCCGGGGCGATCGTCGGGATCGTCGTGGCGGGTCTCGGCGGCAGGCTGGTGATGCGGCTCGCGGCGATCCTCCAACCGGACTCGGTCGGTCGTTTCACGGAGAACGGCTTTCAGATCGGCGAGATCACCCTATCGGGGAGCCTCGAGCTGATCCTCGTCGGACTCGTCATCGGCTTGGTCGGCGGGACGATCTGGGTCGTCGTGTCGCCGTGGACCCCGGGGACCGGACTCCGTCGAGCCATCATCACGATGCCGATGGCGGTCGCACTCGGGTCGTTCTTCCTGATCGAGGGCGACAACCGAGACTTCCAGATCCTCCAGCACGATCCGGTGGTGGTCGCCTCGCTCATCGTCCTGGTCGCACTGGTCGGTCTCACGCTCCCGCTGACCTATGACTGGCTGGGCCGGCGGCTGCCGCACGCCACCTCCGGCCGGTCGGGGGCGATCTGGCTCTATGCGATCATCGCGCTGCTCGGTGCGCTCCTGGTCCTCCCGATCGTCATCGGCAGTTACCTCTTCACGGCCCACCAGGCCACGGTTCGAGTGGGACTCGCCCTTTTGGTCGTAGGCCTGTCGACGCTCACCTGGTGGGTCCTTCGCATCAGGGGCCGCGCGGGACCTCTGACCATCCTGACGATCGTCGGGCGAACGGCCCTGTTGGTCGCCGTCGTGCTCGGCTTCGCGGCGACGGTCCCCGAAGTCTCGATCGCTCTCGGGATGACCTGATGATCCGTCGAGTGGCCTGGGTTGCAGCGACGATCATCGGGCTCGCGTTGGGCGGTTTCGTCCTGCATTTCCCGGGGAGTTTCGGGGACCTCACCCGTTGGAATCCCTCCGCGGTGCTCTTCGGTGCGATCCTCGGATTCGTCACCGGGGTCTGGGTGGGGCTCGCCCAGTGGGTCGGGCTACGCTTGCCCAGGGGTCCAGGGGGCCGACTGCTCCTGACGATGGGCGTCGGCATCGGTGTCACGCATGCCCTGAACGACGGAGCCCCGCTGTCCCTGGGCCTGCCGATCGTGGCCGCGGCCAGCGGCCTGGCGATGACGATGGCCATGGCCGCGATCCTTGGTGAGCGACGTCCGGCGGCCCTGGCCGCGAGCTTCGTCGGCTGGGCCGGTGGGCTGGTGCTTGCAGCTCGAGTAACAGACCTGCTGGGACTGCCGTGGGAAGAGACGCCCGTCGGCTGGTCGACGGAGCACGCAGTCGCGGGGATGGTAGTCGGTCTCGTGTGGGGCACGCTCACCAACGCGACCGGCCTGCCCAACATCCTCAGGCGCCGCTGACGACCCGTGACTCCTCGGCACGGAGGTGCGCGTAACCGGGTTTAACGACCTCGTTGATGAGGCGGATCCGCTCATCGAACGGCGCGAATGCCGACTTCATGGCATTGATCGTCAGCCACTCCATCTCGCCCAGGCCGATGCCGAACGCCTCGTCCAGCGCCGCGAACTCCGATGACAGCGAGACGCCGCTCATGAGCCGGTTGTCGGTATTGACCGTGACTCGGTAGCGGAGCCGCCGCAACAGGTCGAACGGATGCTCGCGGATCGACGGCGTTGCGCCGGTGTGGACGTTGGATGTCGGGCACATCTCGAGCGGCACACGGCGGTCCCGCACGAACGTCGCCAGTCGGCCCAACTCCACGGACCCGTCGTCGCGGACCGTGATGTCGTCGACGATCCGGACGCCGTGGCCCAGGCGTTCGGCGCCGCAGAACTGGAGCGCCTCCCAGATCGATGGCAGCCCGAACGACTCGCCGGCGTGGATCGTGATGTGGAAGTTCTCGCGTCGGACAAGGTCGAAGGCATCCAGGTGCCGGGTGGGCCGATGGCCAGCCTCCGGCCCTGCGATATCGAAGCCGACGACGCCGGCATCGCGCCAGCGCACGGCGCACTCGGCGACCTCGACCGACCGCGCCGCGTGGCGCATCGCGGTCACGAGCATCTTCATGACGATGGGGTGACCGGCCTCGGCCGCCCGCGCGGCGCCCAGCCGGAACCCCGCGAGGTTCGCGTCGACCACTTCGTCGAGCGTCAGGCCGCGCTCCGTCGACAGTTCCGGTGCATAGCGGACCTCGGCGTAAACCACACCGTCGGCGGCGAGGTCCTCGGCGCATTCGGCCGCGACCCGGATGATCGCGTCGCGCTCCTGCATGACGCCGACGGTATGCGCGAACGTCTCGAGATAGAGCTCCAGACTCTTGCGGTCGGCACCACGCCGGAACCATCTGGCGAGGTCGTCGACATCGGTGGTCGGGAGGGCGTCGTAGCCGCACTCGGCGGCCAGATCGATGACGGTGGACGGGCGCAGGCCACCGTCCAGATGGTCGTGCAGCAGCGCCTTGGGAGCGCGAGCGATGGTCGCGAGATCCGGCATGGGGCCCTCGTGTGCGCGGGTTTCGAGCGATGGTACCGCCACTACCGACGGCCGGCGCGGCGCGGCCCGGCCCGGTTCGACGCGGCTCGGCGCGGGGCGGCTCGGGGCGGCGCGGCCCGATATTCGCCCACGGACTCTTGTGGCACGATTCCGAGGTTCGAACAACAAGATCGCAGGCGTGGGCGATGGATTCGAGCGTGGAGTTCGGCCCGCCGCGTCCCAGGTGTCCGACTTCCGGCCGTACCAGTCCCCCCACGGGCATCTCGCACAAATCAGGGCAGGACATGGCCAGATCACCGCGGGACGACTACGTGGGCCGGAGGTGGGCCAACCACGTGGGCCGACCACGCGGGCCAAAGGTGGCCAAAGCGATGGTACCGCGGGCCATCGGGCATCATGGGTCCACGATGACGACTTCTCTCACGACCCTGAGAGGCGGCTTCACGCTCACGCTCCAGCTCGACCGGGCGGATCTCCTGCCCGACCGGCTGGTGGGCGGGATCGTGCGGCTCGTCGCGAGCGACGCCCGCGAGATCCGCGGGGCGCGCGTGACACTCGTCGGCACCGAGACCTGGCGCTACGACCAGACAACGACCGACGCCAAAGGCCACTCGCATACCCAGACACGGACCGCGACGGAGGACTTGCCACACGTCCCGGTCGCCATCCTTGGACCGACGCCGTTCGCCGCAGGTGAGGTGCGCGACGTGCCGTTCCAGCTACCGGTACCGTCACTCGGGCCGCCGACGTTCGACGGGACGGAGGTCCGGGTCGACTGGGAAGTCCGCCTGAGTGTCGATATACCGGGCTTCGACCCCGCACTCACGATGCCAGTTCGAGTCCTCCAGCCGACGGCGCTTCTTCGCGCCGGGGTTTTGGACGTCGCCGAGTTCGCACTCTACCCGGAGGCAGCCGTCGAGGCGGACGGTCTGCGCGGGACGATCGCCCTCGATCCCGTGCCGATGTGCGTCGGAGCACCGTTCAGCGGCCACCTGACGTTGGCGGCCGGCGAGGCGCGGACCGTCCAGGAGGTCCGGCTGGAGATTCGGGTCGAGGTCGAGGCCACGGTCAGTGGTGGCCGCAGTGAGACGATCACCGCGTGGTCCGGAGTGCTGGCCGGTGCCGGATCGTTCGGTGGCGCGGCGGCCGGTGGTGGCGCGGTCGGTGATGGCGCGGCGGTCACGATCGCCTTCCAGGGGACCCTGCCGGACCGGCCGCTGCCGACGATCCGAACCCCGCACGGCCGGGCCGACGCGAAGGTCCACGTCGTCGTCGCTGTGGCGCGGGCGCGCGATCCGCACCTCGCCCGCGATGTCGCGATCTGCTCCACGACCGAGGTGTAGGCGGAGGCCGGCGGGGGAGGCCGGCGGGCGCGGCCAGGTATTGGCCCTCGGACTCTTATGGCAAGACTCCGAGGCTTCCGCGCCAGTGTCGCGACCTCTGGTAAAGGATTTGAGCGTGGAGCTCAGCGCGCCGCTGCCCGCGGTCAGCGACTTCCGGCCCTACCAGCCCGCCCAAGGGTATCTGGCACAAATCAGGGCAGGACAAGGCCAGATGGTCGCGGGCAGACTACGCGGCCCAGCGCGGGCGACCGGGCAGAGTACGCGGCCCAGCGCGCAGCTCTGCGCGGGCGACCGGG
>JANONZ010000089.1:0-5129 GCA_031421095.1 Thermomicrobiales bacterium | reverse complement strand
ATCTTGCGCTCGACGCAAGCCCGCTGCACGAATCAGGCTCGGCCACCGGCCTCGGCGATGGGACTTGCATCTTCTGCAAGTCCATCGGGCCCCTGACGCTGCAGGCCCTTGGCGCGGCAAGCCCACGTCAGGCCCGAGGATCCCACCACTCGGGGGGACGCTCCCGAGCTTGGGGCGCGACAAGCGTCAACATGGCCGTCGCGGCGAGAGAATTGCCGAGCGAAGGCTTCCACGCAATCGACGGCGCGGTCGAACCTTTGCACGAGTCGCATGGGCAGGCCGGCGTGAGCGAGTGGGCATGGGCAGCGGGCGGGGCCGGGCCAGGCGGCCCGCCGCGGGCCAGGCGGCCGGGCGGGGCCGGGCCAGGCGGCAAGATACCCATCCCCGGACTCTTGTGGCCGGAATCGTGCCCCCAGGGAGCGTGCCGCGGCTCACGAACCGGCCGTCCACGCTCGCGTCGTGCGCGTCGGACACGATCGCCAGCGACTCCGGCCTGTGATTCGGCCTTAAGAGTCCTCCGATGACTGGCCTGCCGAGCCGGAGTCCGCCACTGGCACTAGATGCGTCGTGTGGGCGATCCTGTTGGGCTGGAAGTGGGCCATGGGCGCAGGTGTCGCCGGCTGACCGGAACGTCAGGTGCGCGAGCCGGCCACGCCGGAACTGAGACGCGTCGCCAGATAGACCGGGATCACAGACAGCAGGATCGCCACAACGCCCGCCACGTTGACCAGCGGGACCTGGTTGGCAAGGCGGAAGCTCTGGAAGATCCAGATCGGCAGGGTCTTCACGCCGCCGGCCGTGAAGATCGTGACGATGACCTCGTCGAATGACAGCGCGAAGGCCAGGAGCGCGCCTGCCGCGAGCGCCGAGCGCACGGCTGGGAAGGTCACGTATCGGAACGTCGTCCAGCTGTCTGCCCCAAGGTCAGCTGACGCCTCCTCCAGTGAGTGGGAGACGCGCCGCAACCGGGCGATCGCATTGTTGTACAGGATCACGATGCAGAACGTCGCGTGGCCGACCACGATGGAGAAGAAGCCCAGCGGGAACCCGACCTGGGCGAATGACGTGCTCAGCGCCATCCCGGTGACGATGCCGGGCAGTGCGATGGGCAGGATCACGATGAACGAGATGGTCTCGCGCCCGAAGAACGAATAGCGCGATACCGCGACGGATGCGAGTGTCCCCAGGGCGAGCGCCACAGCGGTGGCACCGAGGGCGATTGCGATCGATGTCAGGAATGCCTGCTGCAGCCCCGTGTTGTCGATCGCCAGCGCCCACCAGTCCAGGGTGAAGCCGACCGGGGGCCATGCGGGGGTCGTCCCCGAGTTGAATGAGTACACGAAGATCAGAGCGATCGGCACGTAGATGAACAGCAGGATCAATGCCGCTATCAAGCCGAGCACGATCCGGGCGAAGCGTCCGATCGCCATCAGAGCGCCTCGAACGCGCCGAACCGGCGAGCGACCAGGAGGTAGGCGACCACGATGGCCAGCGGTATCAGCGAGAGGGCCGCCGCCAGCGGCAGGTTGCCGGCTCCGAAGTTGGAGTAGATGGCGTTCCCGATGAAGATCGTGGTGGAGACCTGTGCCGGGGCGATGTAGTCACCGAGCGTCAGTGAGAATGTGAAGATGGATCCCGCGACGATGGCCGGCAGGGCAAGTGGCAGGACGATCCACCGGAAGGTGACGAGGGCGCGACCCCCGAGGTCCGCCGATGCCTCCAGCATGGACTCGGGGATCCGCTCCAGCCCGGCGTACACGGGCAGGATCATGTACGGCAGCCACAGGTAGGTGAAGACCAGCCACACCGCGACCTCCCCAAAGCCGGGACCGGACAACCCGAGCGGCCCTAACAATTCGTTGAGGATCCCCTCCTCGGCCAGGATGAGTCGCCACGAATAGACCTTTATGAGGTAACTGGCCCAGAGCGGAACGATGACGGCCACGACCATGGCGCTTCGATACCGAGCCGGCACGACCCGGGCCATGAAGAAGGCGATCGGCACGGCCAGGACCGCACACGTCAGCGTCACCGCGATCGCCATCCGGATGGTCCGCAGGGTGATGCCGGGGTACGGTTCCTCGAACAGCCGAGCGAAGTTGCCCAGCGTGGGTTCGTAGATCGTCGCCCCGCTGAACGCGTCGCGGGTGAAGAAGGCATTGACGAACAGGATCGCGAGCGATCCCAGGTACACGACGACGAGCCAGCCGACCGGCGCAGACAGCAGCAGCCCGAGCCGGATCTTCGGTCGGCGGAACAGCCAGGCTGCCAGGCGACGCGGTCCGGTCGAGCGGGGGAGCGGTATCGGGCGGGCGGGCGTCGTCACGGCGGGACGTCCATGTGATAGGGAGCCCCGCGGCGGCGCGAGCTGCCGCGGGGCTCAGATGGTCCGATCGGGAGCGGCCGCGCTACTGGCTGCGGATCGCGGTCCAGGCTTCGACCCAGGCCGCGAAGTCCTTGCATGTCACGTCCGTGCGACCGTCAAGGCATTTGGCGACCGGGGTGGTCCAGTACCAGACGTCTGTCCAGTAGGCGGTCTCTTCCGCGTGGAAGATCTTGCAGTGGTCCGGGTTTTTGGCCAGGGCACACGACTTGGAGTTGCCCGGGGCCTCACCGAAGTACTCAGCGATCTGGATGTTGATCGGCGCCGAGGTGATGTGGTCCAGGAACTTGTAGGCGCAATTGATGTTCTTGGTCTTGGAGTTGATCATCCAGGTGTCGGACCACCCGGTCGCCCCTTCCTCGGGCTTGATGACCTCCACCGGGACGGCCGGGTCGGAACCCTGGAGCACGTTGGCGATGACCTGCCAGGTCGTACCGATGACCGTATTGCCGTTCTGGAATGAGCTGATCTGCTTGGTGTAGTCGCCCCAGTACTCGCCGACGGCCGGCTTCTGGGCCTTGAGCAGGTCGACCGCCGCCTGGAACTGCTTGTCATCCAGGGCGTACGGGTTCTTGATACCGAGTTCTGGCTTGCTGGACATCAGGACGAGGGCGGCGTCGGCGATGTAGATCGGCGCGTCGTAGACGGAGAACTTGCCGGCGTACGGCGAGGTCGGGTCGAACAGCTCGGCCCACTTGGTCGGGGGCGGCGTGACCTCATCCGTTCGCCACATCAGGACGTTGGCGCCGCGACCGTGCGGCACGCCATAGTGGACGCCGTCGACCGTGTTGTAGTCCTTGTTCTTGAGATCTTCGAAGATCTCGGCGTAGCTCGGGATGATGTCGACGTTGACCGGCTGGACGAAGCCGCCCGCCACGAGTCGCAGGCTCGCGTCGCCCGATGCCGAGATGACGTCGTACTGCGTCGGGTTGGTCTGGAACAGCGTGAACGCCTCATCCGAGGTGCCGAACGTCTGGACGGTGACGTTGCACTTCGTCGCGGTCTCGAACGACGTCACCCAGTCAACGTCCGGGCTCGTCGTGCCGTCTTCCACGTATCCCGGCCAGGCGAGAACGCTGACCTGGCCTTCGCCGTCGCCGATGCTGGCCGGCAGGCTCGGGGCCGGAGATCCGCCTGAACCGCTGTTGCAGGCACTGATAGCGATCGCCGCCGCCGCGGCGAGCGCCAAAACGCTTCGCTTGTTCATCCCGTTTCTCCTCCTCCTTGATCCACCCCGTCCGCGACGGGGAGATCGTGCTGTCGCTTCCAGATCAGGCGGACAGGCTTGCCTTGCTGAGCGAGCGCCTCGGTCGAGCTCGTGGACAGGTTCTGCTGGGTGACCACGAGTCGACCTCCGACATCCAGGGTCACGATATACCGGGTGTCCTGGCCCAGGTAGACCACATCGTTGATCGTGCCGGTCGCCGATGTCTCGTCGTCGGCCACGGGCGCGTCCGGTTCCGCCAGGCGGATCTTCTCGGGTCGGACGGTGAACGTCCCACGCGTCCCGATGATCGCCTCCGCGACGTCCCCGGCGAGCAGGTTTGACGTGCCCACGAAACCGGCCACGAACCGCGTCGCCGGGTGTTCGTAGACCTCGGCCGGTGCGCCCACCTGTTCGATCCGGCCCTTGTTGAAGACCGCAAGGCGGTCGCTCATCGTGAGCGCCTCCCCCTGGTCGTGAGTCACGTAGATGAACGTGATCCCGACTGCCTGCTGGATGGCTTTGAGCTCGATCTGCATCTCCTCGCGGAGCTTCAGGTCCAGGGCGCCGAGCGGCTCGTCCAGGAGCAGCACACGTGGCCGGTTCACGAGCGCGCGTGCGAGCGCGACGCGCTGGCGCTGACCGCCGGACAGTTGGCCGGGCTTGCGCTTCTCGTACCCATCAAGACGGACCATCCGCAGGGCTTCCGTCACACGCGCCGCTCGCTCAGTCCTGGCGACCTTGCGCACCATCAGACCATAGCCCACGTTCTCACCGACGGTCATGTGCGGGAACAGGGCGTAGTCCTGGAAGACCGTATTGACGTCCCGATCGAACGGCGGGATCGACGTCACGTCCTGTCCATGCAGCAGGATCCGGCCGGCGGTCGGCAATTCGAAGCCCGCGATCATCCGGAGGGTAGTGGTCTTGCCGGAGCCCGACGGCCCGAGCATGGAGAAGAACTCACCGTCACGGACGTCCAGATCCACGCCATCCACGGCCACGATCTCGCCGTAGCGCTTCTCGACCGCTTCCAGGCGGACCGCGACGGACGCGGCCGTGACACCGGTGACGGGTTCGCGGCTCGCGGTCATCATCGCCAGACAGGACCTCGGGACTGGGGGACGGTGACGGGTCAGGACGGTTCCGGTTCGGCAACGCACTGTGCCGCTCAGCGTGGCGCCATGTCAAGCGTTCGTACTGATTGTGTCGGCGGCCAGTGAGAGTGTCACCTGTTCAGCGCGATCAGCCAGAACGGTCGCCGTCAGCTGGTCGCCGCCGGCAGCTCCACGAGGAACGTCGTGCCATCGGGCCCGGTCCGCTCGACAGAGATGCGTCCGCCACTCGCCGCGAGCAGCTCGCGGGCGATGGTCAGGCCCAGGCCGTGCCCGGTCGGGCGGCCCGTGCTCGGGTCCATGGCGCGGGACGTGTCGGCGCGGTAGAAGCGCTCGAAGACCTGCGGCAGGTCGCCGGGCGCGATGCCCGGACCCTGATCGATGACGCGGATCCGGACCTCCCCGTCGGCCTGCTCGGCGGTCACGG
>JANONZ010000088.1:0-2530 GCA_031421095.1 Thermomicrobiales bacterium | reverse complement strand
TTCCAGCGGATCCTGCCGGCGTATCCGTTGTTCATCTTCGCGGCGATCCTGCCCTGGAAATGGTTCACCACGTCGATGAGCGACGCCATCACCTCGGTCAGCGGCCAGGAGCGGTTGATCAAGCAGATCCAATTCCCCAAGCTCGTCCTGCCCCTGGCAGCGATGCTCAGCGCGATCGGCCAGTTCGCCTTCGGGTTGATCCCGCTGGTCGCGATGATGATCCTGATGTACCCGACGCGGATCACCCTGGCGCTGGCCTGGATCCCGGCCGTGGCGATCGTTCAACTCGTGTTCACGCTGAGTCTCGGCATCGTCCTCGCCGGGCTCAACGTGTTCTTCCGGGACATCGGCAACCTGGCCCGGCATATCCTCCGGCTGTGGTTCTACATGTCGCCGGCACTGTACGGGGCGGACACTGTCCTCAAGCTCTCGATAGACCATCCGACGATCGGGATGATCATGCGTCTCAACCCTTTCTATCCCATTTTGGAGGGCTACCGGAGCGCCATCTACTTCGGGACGATGCCGGACCTGACGAGCCTCGCCATCCTGCTTGCGGCGAGCACCGTCGGCATGGTCATCGCGCTGTGGTTCTTCAAGCGGCTCGAGCCCGCCTTTGCGAAGGTCCTGTGATGGAAGGCATCGATGCCACGTCACAGCCAAGCGCGACCGGGACCCAGGCGAGTGCGATCGAGGTCAGCGGCCTGGGCGTCCGCTACAACCTCCGGCTGACCCGAAAGAACACCTTTCGGCAGACGCTGGCTACCGTGGCCCGCCGGGGCGAAGGGGACAGGAAGTTCTGGGCGCTCCGGGACGTCTCGCTCAGGGTCGTCCACGGCGAGTCGCTCGCGGTCATCGGGCCAAATGGCGCCGGGAAGAGCACGCTCCTCCAGGTCCTCGCCGGGATCATCACCCCGTCGGAGGGGATGATCAACGTGCGCGGCCACGTCTCGAGCCTCCTCCAGCTTGGTGCCGGCTTCGACCCGGATCTCACCGGACGGGATAATCTCATGTTGGCCGGGGCGTTCATGGGGATCGACCACCACGAGATGGTCCGTCGATACGATCAGATCATCGACTTCGCCGACATCGGCCAGTTCATCGATGCCCCCCTCAAGACCTATTCATCCGGGATGCGCGCCCGCCTCGGGTTCGCACTCGCCACCTCGGTGGATCCGGACATCCTCCTCCTCGACGAAGTGCTCGCCACGGGCGACCAGGTCTTCCGCGAGAAGAGCAAGGCGCGTGTCCTTGAGCTGGCGAGGGGCGCCAAGGCGATCGTCCTCGTCACCCACGACATGCGCTGGGTGACCGAGTTCTGCAACCGGGCGATCCTCATCGAAGCGGGCCGCGTCGTCGCCGATGGCGAACCCGAGGAGATCGTTCGACTCCACCAGGAGCACTCCGAGGCGACACGGGCCCGGAAGGCCCTCGAGACGGCCGCCCTGCTGGCCGGCAGCGCGGCATGATGCGGGCGCGATAGGCGTCCGACCCGCTGACCGCGGGATCCCCCTGAGGATCTTCAGCCGATCCCGGTGGCGACCCGGACGATCCCGCGGTATGTCTCGGCGGCAGTCGGCCACGCGTACTGATCGGCTGCGAGCTCCCGGATCCTGGCCGGCCAGTGTGGGTCCTCGGCCGACCGATCAAGGGCGGTCACCATCGCACGGGCTAGGTCGGCCGGCCGTTCGGACGTGGCCACGACACCCAGGTCGCCATCGCGGACGATCCCGGCCATGTAGGTCAGGCTCGCCGGGACCACGACCGGCGTTCCGACGGCCAGTGCCTCCCAGAACTTGTTCGGGCTTGAGAGGCGCTGATTGACCGAGACAGGCGGGAGAGGGATGAGGGCGACATCGGCGCCCGCGGTCCAGGCCAGGAGCTCATCGGGATGGCGCGCCGGCAACGTGACGTGACGGCCGGCGAAGCGGGGGTCGCGGTCGCGAGACTGCTCCCGTTCAAAGCCCCGGCCGAACCCAAGCAGGACGAGCGCCGCGTCAGGGACAAGAAGCACGGCCTCGGCCGCCTCATCGAGTCCGAGTCGCGGGCCGAGTCGGCCCTGGAAGAGGACGATCCGGGTGGATGCCGGGAGATCGGCCTCATCGCGAAGACGAACGCCAGCCGCGCGGCGGTCGAGATGGCCGGAACCGGGCGGCCTCGTGCCGTCTGGCGGCCTCGGTCCGGACGGCGGTCCGTCGACCTCGGGGTCGCTCGCTGCACCGAGATCCGGGTAGTTTGGGATCGGGACCGGACGTCGGCCCCAGCGAGCCGCGAGTCGGTCGGCGAGGGGCTCGTTCACGGTGATGAGAGCGTCGGCCGCACGGGCCCATCGGCGCTCTCGACGAGCATGCCAGGCGCGGACCGGACCGGGCATGTCGAGCACGTTGTTGGACTCGAAGACGTCGTCGATCGCATCGTAGATGACGACCGCGGGACGCCCGGCGGGCCCGATCGGTGCACGCTGTCGAGCGGCCAGGGCGGCGGCGATCGTGAGACTGCCGCAGGCGTGGTAGAGATCCGCCGATGGGAG
>JANONZ010000087.1:0-1565 GCA_031421095.1 Thermomicrobiales bacterium | reverse complement strand
CTCGTGGGGCCGTGGGCGCTGTTCGTCTGGCTGCGCCTCATCGTCGGCCTGGTCTTCCCGCTGATCGTCTCGTGGGCGGCGGTGCAGACGGCGCGGAGCCGCTCGATGGAATCGGCGACCGGGCTGTTGTACATCAACGTCGGGTCCATCGCGGCCGGGACCATCCTCGCCGCGGGTCTATATTTCGGTGCTGGACTACTGGTGTGAGGACTTGAATGGCCAAGATCGATCGATCCTGGATCCCGGACGCGGTCGATCTCGACTGGATCGAGTCGAAGGCGCGCCACGTCGTGCCCGCCCTGGCCGCCATCGAGGCCGCCGCGGAGCCGCTGCATATCCCGATCGTCGATCGTGACAGCGGTCGCGTCCTGCAGGTCCTGGCTGGCGGACGGCGGCGGATCGTTGAGGTCGGCACCGCGTACGGCTACTCGACGCTGTGGATGGCGCTCGGCCAGCCGGCCGACGGCACGATCGTGACGATCGACCCGGATCGCGAGCGGACGGACCTCGCGCGCGGGTGGTGGCGCCAGGCGGGCGTCGCGGATGCGCGCATCACGGTCGTGACGGCGCCGGCGCTCGATGCCCTCGCGGCCGGCGACCCGGCACTGGCGGGTCCGTTCGATCTCGCGTTCATCGACGCGCTCAAGCCCGAATACGCGGCCTACCTCGAAGCCCTCATCCCGCGGCTCGCCCCGGGCGCGCTGGTCGTCGCGGACAACGTCCTGTGGAGTGGGCGGGTGTCGGGGTCGCGAGCGTCCGCGGCGGACGATGCCAACACCGAGGCACTGCGCGCCTTTGACGCCGCCGTCCTGTCCGATCCGCGCTTCAGTGCGACGATCCTGCCGGTCGGCGACGGCCTGCTCATCGCCGCCTGGCGGGACTGACGAGGGCCTGGCGTGTCGCTCAGCGTCCGAGTCCGGCTGTTCGCGGTCCAGCGTGAGCTCGCCGGCACGCGCGAGGTGGCCCTCGAGCTGGCGGACGGCGCGGATGTCGAAGCCGCCTGGGCCGCCCTCGTCGTGCGCTACCCGATCCTGGCCCCGGGTCGGGCGTCCGTGCGCTTCGCGCGCAACGGCGACTATGCCGAACCGACGACGGTGCTGGCCGATGGCGACGAGGTGGCGATGATCCCGCCGGTCTCGGGCGGCACCACCGCACGCCGGATCCTCGAGCTGCGCGAGACACCGTTCACGACCGCCATCCTTGGCGAGCTGGCCGATGCGCTGACCGTGCCGGAGGACGGCGCGGTCGTCGGGTTCCTGGGCCGCACCCGTGCGACGCCCGGCACGCCCGCACCCGGCCAGGAGGCCGAGGCCGCACGGCACGCCGGCCGTGTCGTCGAGTCGCTGGAGTACGAGGCTCACGACTCCATGGCGCTGGGGACCCTGGCGACGATCGCCGACGAGGTCGCCGAGCGCTTCGGGGTGGATCGGCTCGCGATCGTCCACCGGACCGGTGACGTGCCACTCGGCGAGGCCTCCATCGCGGTCGTTGCCGTGGCACCGCACCGTGACGCCGCGTTCCAGGCCGCCCGCTACGCGATCGATGAGACGAAGGCCCGCGCCCCC
>JANONZ010000086.1:0-2394 GCA_031421095.1 Thermomicrobiales bacterium | reverse complement strand
CATCGTGGCGGGCGGCGGCAAGCTCGTGAACCTGGTCGTCCGATGACGGGGCGCGATCGGCCGTCGTGGCCAGCCCGCGTCAGGTTCCGCTCGTTTCTTGCTGGTTGACGTAGGAAGTCGACGAACCCTTGCAGAACATGCAAGCACTGTCGCTGGCTGGTCGCCGGGCGGCCGTTCCTTGCAGCGCACGCAAGTGCGCAGCACCATCTGGCTGGTGCGGCGCCGTCCAACGTCGGGATCTTGCGCTCGACGCAAGCCCGCTGCACGAATCAGGCTCGGCCACCGGCCGTGGCGACGGGACTTGCATCTTCTGCAAGTCCATCGGGCCCCTGACGCTGCAGGCCCTTGGCGCGGCATGATGCGCGGCGTCCCGCTGCAGATCGCGGACGGGTACGACCGTGTGTGCGCCAGGTACCGCCTCGACGAGGACACGGACATCCCCTGCCACATCGTCGGGCTGACCGAACCGAACTGATCGGGAGCGTGCCTGCCGCTCAGCGGTAGCACGGCCGGTAGCGCAGGGCCGGTAGACTGCGAGGATGAACGACCTGAAGCTAGGCGCCCTGTGCTGGAACCAGTACACGACGTGGCCGCTGTTGCTCGAGGCTGGCCAACGGGCGGACCAGCTGGGCTATGACACGCTCTGGACGTGGGACCACCTCTACCCCATCGTCGGCGGCTCCGATGGGCCGATCCTGGAAGGCTGGCTGACGCTGGCGGCCTGGGCGCAGGCGACGGAGCATGTGCGGATCGGGCTGATGGTCGGGGCGAACACGCTCCGAGAACCGGCCCTGACCGCGAAGATGGCCACCACCCTCGACCACATCTCCGGCGGTCGGGCGATCCTGGGCATCGGCGGTGCCTGGTTCGAGGAGGAGCACGTCGCCTACGGCATCCCGTTCGGGAGTGGCTTCCCGGAACGGCTGCGCTGGCTGGGCGAGGCGCTGCCGATCATGCGCGGCATGCTCCACGGGGAGCGGCCCACCGCATCCGGCCCGCGTTACTCGGCGACGGCCGTCCGCAACGACCCGATGCCGATCCAGGAACGACTGCCCATCCTCATCGGTGGAGGCGGCGAGCAGGTCACGCTGAAGCTGGTGGCGCGCTACGGCGATGCGAACAACATCGGTGGCGGCCTCGAGAACGTGACGCGCAAGGAAGCGATCCTGGTCCAGCACTGCGAGACGGTGGGGCGCGACCCCGCCGAGATCGAACGGACCACGGGGATCGGCACGGTCATCATCCGCGACTCGCGGGCGGAGGCTGAGCGGGTCCATGCCGCGATGTTCGAGCGCAACGGGAAGGCAGATCGCTGGAAGGACCAGCCGATCGGGACGCCCGAGGACGTCGTCGAGCGGCTCGCCCCGTTCCTCGAGATCGGCTATCGCCATCTCATCGCCGGGTTCCCGGGGCCCCATGACGTGGAATCCATGACCCGCTTCGCGACAGAGGTCAGGCCGCTGCTCGAGCGAGGCTAGGTGCGGGCTGGTCGGTCCGGGTGCCGGACGGCCGAGCGCCTCCCAGAACCGCATCTCCAGACTGTAAGCATCGGATCTGGCCTCGCAGCGCGGGATCCGGTGTCGCCGCGTGGGTTCTGGGCGCAGGCTGAGCGTGGGCCTGCCGTCATGACGCGTCTCACCAGCTCCCGCTGGCTCGAATCGGTCCCTACCAATCCGTGGATGCGGTTATGGGAACACGGCAGCCGCAAGACCCGGACGCGGTCCGCCCCCGAATGAACGCCCGTGTCTCGTCCATGACCGCGGCGATGGGACCGCGCATCCAGCGGGCCTGGCAGACATCGTCCGGGCGCGTGTCTGCGCGGTCAGGTCGGATGACCCTTCAGATCAGGACAAATGGCTCTGGCAGCCGGCGAGTCCAGCCGTGGAACCTGAGCGTGGACGAGACTCCGGGGCCCTACGCGGGGCGAACGAGCGTGATCCGATCGGCGGACCCACCGATCACCGGACCCAGCCCGCGAATGCGTAGCTGCGGCGTCCCGGGAGGTGGTGGCGATGAAGTGGATCGCGATCATGTTCCTCGCGATCGGCGCGTTTGTGCTGGCCGGGTTTGTGGCTATCGCCAACCCGGGGGCGACTGGAGGACCTGTCGAGATCGTCATGACCGAGATGCGGTTCAGCCCCAATCGGATCGATGCGCAAGTCGGCCAGCCGGTGGTCCTGATCATCATCAACCGGGGAAGCGAGCGCCATGATCTGGCGTTTCCAGCGGGCGGGATGCCGAACCTCCAGGGAGTGGAGACGCTCACGCTGCCGGGTCAGTCGACGCGCCTGACCCTGACCCTCGGCACGGCGGGCGTGTACCCCTTCCTGTGCACGATCCCGGGCCATGCTGCGGCCGGCATGACGGGCGCCATGTACATCTCGCCCTGAGCTG
>JANONZ010000085.1:0-3606 GCA_031421095.1 Thermomicrobiales bacterium | reverse complement strand
CGTCGGAAGCGCTTCGGACCCATCCGCTCTCAGCCTTACCGGGGTCTTGACGGGTCTCGGGATGCCGATGGTAGTCGCACGCGTCGTCTGGCTCGGTGCCGCCGTGGCTCTCGGCGTTACGGCGTTCCTGGGCCGACGATCCCCCAGGATCGCGTTCGCGGCGGCGGCCGCCGGCCTCGTGTTGCTCACGCCGATCGTGCGAAGTGAATCGATCGCCCTTGCCTTGGTGGTCGCCGGTACGCCATGGACCGCTCAGGGCCGACCGATGGGGGTTCGAATCCCCGCCGCGCTTAGTGCATGCGCCGCGGCAGCCATGGTCGGTGTGTCGATCGCGACCGGCGGGCTGGTCCAGTCCACCATGCGCCTCGAGAACGCCACTGACCAGGCCGTCATCGTCCGGTTCTCAGCTCCCGGCCAGCCAGCATCGTGGGGGTATCTGGTCGATCCTGGACAAACTGGGATCGGCTGGTTTGACCAAACTGGAAGTGTTCTGGGCCTTGTCCGCGTCTTCGACGCACGATGCCGAATCCTTGCGGTCACAGACGTCGCTCCTGTGGGCGGCTCGTACAAGATCGACGCGGAAGGAATGCACGAGCGCTCGTTGATCGCCGGCACGACCCACCTGCCGTACGACGCACGATGTTCTACGCAGATGCCGAAGTTTGACGTCGAGGCCAAGTGAGGCGCATTGCCGCTCGGTGCTCGGTACTATCGGGGAGGTGCGTGTTGACAACGCCATCCCACACTGAGACGACGCCGATAACCGCGCGAAAGCCAGTCGGTCCTGACTCGAGAGGAGCCACTTTGAGCGAGCAGACGCGTCCCAGCGAACCGCTAGTCGCCGTCATCATCCCGGCCCTGAACGAGGCCGGCAAGATCGGCCGCGTCCTGGACAAGCTACCGCGGGACTGTCGATTCGAGGCCATCGTCGTGGACGACGGCTCCACGGACGGCACGGGCGATGAAGCCCGGGCGCACGGTGCCGCCCTGGTCGTCCGTCACGAGGTCCGGTCCGGAGTCGGGGCGGCCATCCGCGACGGTTGGGCGGCCGGCGTGGCGCGCAACCGCCCGTACCTCGCGCTGCTGTCCGGCGACGATCAGCATGATCCAGCCGAGCTGGTAAGCGCGTTCGAGGCGCTCCTTCGAGCCGATGCCGACTACGTTCAGGGGTCGCGCTGGCTTCAGGGCGGGAAGGTTGTCGGCTCGACGGGCGGCCGTGGATTCGGCACCCGGATCTACTCGATCGCCTTCAGCCTTCTCGTAGGTCGCCGCGTATCGGACGCAACGAATGGCTTCCGAATCCTCCGCTCGTCCCTCCTCGACGACCCGCGCATCGACCTGGATCAGGCGTGGCTGACGAGCTACGACCTGGAGCCGTACGTCCTGTTCAAGGCGATCCGCGGCGGCTATCGCGTCATCGAACACCCGGTCACGGTGGTCTACCATGCGACCGAGGGCTATACGAAGATGCGCGGCGTCAAGGATTGGTGGCGGCTCTTCCGCCCCGCGCTGCTGCTGCGAACGGGAGTCAAGCGATGATCACCTCCCCGGAGCGATCCTTCGGCGGGCGGCGCATCCTCGTCACGGGTGGCGCCGGCTTCGTGGGTGGCGCGGTGACCCGACGCCTCGTGGATGCGGGAGCGCGGGTGACCGTTCTGGACGACCTGTTCACCGGCCGAGCCGACGCCATCCCGACGGGCGCGGAGTTCGTGCACGGTTCCGTGACGGACCAGGCGCTCGTCGATGAACTGGTGGCGGCCAACAGCCTGGTCTTCCACATGGCCGCCCGAAACATCATCGCGTCCACGGCCAACCCACGCGACGATTTCGCCACGAATATCGGTGGGACGCTGAACGTGCTCCTTGCCGCCCGGACGTCGCGGGTGGATCGCGTGGTCTACACGTCGTCGGCATCGATCTATGGGAACCCGCGCTCCATCCCGATCAACGAGGACGACCAGATCGTGCCGCTCTCGCCCTACGCTGTCAGCAAGCTGGCCGGCGAGAACTACAGCCAGGCCTTCTACGAGAGCTACGGCCTGCCGACCGCCTGCGTGCGGTACTCCAACGTCTACGGGCCGGGACAGCGTCCGGACAACCCCTACTGCGGTGTCGTCGCCAAGTTCCTCGTGGAGATCCATGCCGGTCGGCCCGTGTCCGTTCACGGCGACGGTGAGCAGACACGCGACTACACCTACATCGACGATGCCGTGGAGGCCACACTGCTGGCGGCCATACACCCCCGCGCCGAAGGCGACGTGTTCAACGTCGGGACCGGGATCGAGACGTCCGTGAACCGGCTAGCCCTGGGGATCGGTGAGGCGCTCGGAGTTCCGGTCGATGTCCACCACATCGACCGACGTGACATCGACAACATCCGACGCCGTGTCGTCAACATCGAGAAGGCCCGGCGAATGCTCCGGTGGGCCCCACAGGTGACCTTGGAGCGCGGCCTGCTCCAGACGACTGAGTGGTTCGTCAAGTCGAACTTCGCCGACGAGCCAATGCAGGCCACCACGCACTGAACCTACGGCCCGCCGCTGGAGCGGCGCAGTTCCGCTCCGCTGAAGTACTGGTACCGGGCGCGACCATCGGGCCGGTGACCGGCCGCACCGGGCTGCTAGAGTCGGGGACATGACCGTGCCTCCCGAGGACCTGGACCTCGTCGTGCTCGGCGGCGGGGGCCACGTGGGTCTGCCATTGAGCCTCGCGTTTGCCCAGGCCGGCCTCCGCGTGGGCATCTACGACACGAACCCCGCGACCCTGGAGCGGATCGCCGCCGGCGAGATGCCGTTCATGGAGAACGGCGCGGATGAGCTGTTGCGTGAGCTCCTGCCGACCGGCCGCCTGTCGTTCGGTAGCGACGGCGCGATGATCACCCGGACGAATCAGCTGGTCGTCGTCATCGGTACCCCGGTGGACGAGTTCCTCGGGCCGTCGATGACGATCTTCGAGAAGGCCGTGGAGCAGGTTGCCCCGTACCTGCGCGACGGCGCGCTGGTCGTCCTGCGCAGCACGGTCTACCCGGGGACCACGGCGTATGTCGCCCAGCATCTGGCGGACCGCGGCTGCCGTGTGGACGTGGCGTTCTGCCCGGAGCGGATCGCCGAGGGGCACGCCCTCGAGGAACTCCATACGCTGCCGCAGATCATCGGTGCGGACACGGACATCGCCGCGGAGCGGGCCACCGCGCTGTTCGGGACGCTCGCCGCCAAGACGATCCGAACGACGACCAAGGAAGCGGAACTGGCCAAGCTGTTCACGAACACCTGGCGCTACATGAAGTTCGCCGTGGCGAACCAGTTCTTCATGATCGCGAACCAGGCCGGCGTGGACTATACGAACATCCTACGGGCGATCCGCGAGGACTATCCGCGGGCGGCGGACCTGCCGGGTCCGGGCTTCGCGGCCGGGCCGTGCCTGTTCAAGGACACGATGCAGCTGGCCGCTTTCACCGCCGACCACTTCCCGCTGGGCCAGGCGGCCATGCAGGTCAACGAGGGGCTCCCCGCGTATATCGTGTCCGCGCTGGAGCGTCGGTACGGTGGCCTCCAGGGCAAGACCGTGGGGATCCTGGGGATGGCGTTCAAGTCCGAATCGGATGAC
>JANONZ010000084.1:0-1821 GCA_031421095.1 Thermomicrobiales bacterium | reverse complement strand
CCTCGGAGATCCAGGGCGGCATGCACGCCTGCGGCCATGACACGCACGTCGCGATGCTGCTGGGCGCGGCGCGGCTGCTCGTGGCGCGACGAGCGGACCTGCGCGGCCGCGTGCTCCGGATGTTCCAGACCGGCGAGGAGGGCTGGCACGGTGCCCGCTTCATGCTCGACGAGGGGCTGCTGGACGAAGGACCGCACGGGGCTGGCGACGTCAGCCGGGCGGTCGCGCTCCACATCAGCACTCGCTATGCGGCGGGCGTCGTCGCGCTGCGGCCGGGTCCGATGCTCGCCTCCTCCGATGCCATCAAGGGTGCCGTTCGCGGCCGGGGCGGCCATGCCTCCACGCCGCACCTTGCGCTCGATCCCATCCCGGTGACGGCCGAGTTCGTCCTCGCGCTTCAGTCGATGGTGACTCGCCGGGTCGATGCCTTCGATCCTGCCGTGGTCACGATCACCCGCCTGAGCGGCGGCACGACCAACAACATCATCCCGGAGACGGTCGAGTTCGAGGGCACCATCCGAACGGTATCGGAGACGATGCGGGCGTCCGTCGGGGCGTGGGTCCGGCAGGTTGCCGGCGGGGTCGCGGCGACCCACGGCGCCTCGATCGACCTTGATGTCGTGCCCGGCTATCCGGTGACCGTGAACGACGCGGACACGACTGCCTGGTTCCGGGAGTTGGCGGTCATGGTGGTCGGCGAGGACGCCGTGGACGATCTCGCGGCGCCGGACATGGGTGCCGAGGACTTCTCGTACGTGCTCCAGCGGGTGCCCGGCCTGATGGCCTTCGTGGGCGCCCGACCGGCGTCGGAGGATCCCGCCAGCGCGCCGCAGAACCACTCCAACCGGGTCGTGTTCGACGAATCATCGATGTCAGTCGGCGTGGCCCTCTACGCCGCTGCCGCCCTGGCCGACTGAGGCTCGCCAGGCGTGCGACCAGTCGACTCCGGCGGATGATCATCCAGTTCGGGCACGCCCTGATTGTCGTCGTTCTTGCTCTTCCCCTGCTCCTGATCTACCTGCGGCGCAGTCGGCGGCTGTCGGTCGGACACCTGCTCGCCATCACGACATTCGTGGCCTACTTGCTGGTGGTTACGAGCTTCACGGTACTCCCCCTTCGCTTCGACGCCGAGCATCTGTCCCAGCAGTCATTCTCTCCGCCGATCGTCCTCGTGCCCTTCTTTCTCGACACGGCCGGCGACGTCATGAGCGCCAACCAGTACCTCGGAAATATCCTCCTCGGCGTACCGTTCGGCTTTGGTCTTCGGTTCGTCGTACGCACGTCCATCGTTGGCACGCTGTTCGCGGGAGTGCCCTTCAGTCTTTCGATCGAGGCCGTCCAGTGGGTCATCACCAGGTTCGGCATCGCATTCCCGTCGCGCACCGTGGACATCAACGATGTGCTCCTCAACACGTTCGGCGTGACACTCGGCGTCCTGGCGTTCCTGGTAGTGCGCAGTCTCTACCGCACCCTCTTCGACCAGTTCGACTCCGACACCGGACTTTGGTCTCACTTCCACCGCGTGCTGGTGGCTCAGTCCGGCTGACGGTGGCGGAGAAGGCCGGCTACACGGGTCGTCGGCTCGCCGCTGGTCGGGACAAGGATCTCGAGTTCGTTGACGCCCTGCTGCGTCGCGGCCTGCTCGAGCGCCGCCATCAGGCGGCCCTGATGGCGAGCTTGTCCAGGAACTGCTGGCGCCAGCGCTCGGTCACGTTGACGGCGTTGAACGTGTAGAGATGCAGGTCGACGATACCGCTTTCGGGATCGGCGATCACCGGAGCCAGACCCTCCAGCAGGCCGTCCGGTCGATAGAACCCACCG
>JANONZ010000083.1:0-3497 GCA_031421095.1 Thermomicrobiales bacterium | reverse complement strand
ATCGACGAGATCGACCGGATCGCGGATCCGCACCGCGCGATCGACTGGCTGTCCACGTTTCCCCAGGTCGTCCTGCTCGCCATCGGGGAGCGGCCATGAGATTCCAGGACGCCGCCCGGGACGCTCGCGCGGTCGTCTACGCCGGCATCCAGGCGGACCCGCTCGTCGCGCGTGCGGCAAGCCTGTTGGCGGACGCGACGGAGGCCCAGCGGATCCTCGCCAGGGCCGTCATGAACGGCGAAACGACCGACCCCGAAGGCTGGCGCGCGACCTTTCCCACGCTGTTCGGGTCCGACGCGACGGCCGATCCGGTCGAGCGCGAGCGGTCGGAGGCGATCCTCGCCGTTGCCCTCGCCGTCGCGGACCGGGGAGAGCAGGTGCGGAGCCAGGTCCGTGGGGCGATCGTGGAGGAGTTGACCGCCCAGCTCCTGGCCCGCCGCGTTGGGGCCGCCGCGGTCCGGCGCGAACGGCGGATCCTGTTCGATGGCGTCCGCGCGGAGATCCACCCCTATGACGTGACGGTCGAGCGGGACGGTTCGGCCGAGGCGTACGACTGCAAGTGGGGCGCACGGGGCATCAACGCGGATGTCCTGCATCAACTCGACGACGCGCGGACCCATGCCACCGACGAGGACGAGCGTCTGCCGGTGGCCCTGGTCGTTTTCGACGCCATGCGATCGTGCGAGGTTCGGCTCGCCCGCCAGACCGCGCCGCACGCAGAGACCGGCATCGTCAGCCTGGAAACGCTGGACGGCCTGGCCGGTCGCGGATGACCGCGAGGGAGCCTGACACGTGCTCCTGGCCGTATCGCGTTCGCTTCGACGAGGCCGGGCCGGATGGTCTCCTGCGGACTTCGACGCTCCTGCGCTACGCCCAGGACCTGGCGGCGTTCCATTCCGCACAGCGTGGCTTCGACCGCGCCTGGTACGCCGAGCGTGGCCTGGCCTGGTTGGCCCGGACTGCCGCGGTCGCCGTGACCGAGCATGTCGGGCACGGGGCGGAGTTGACCGGCACGACCCGGGTGGCCGGCGCCCGGCGCGTGTGGGCGCGCCGTCGGACGGAGTTCACGAGCCCCGACGGGGCGCTCGTGGCGTGGGTCCACGTCGACTGGGTCCTCCTCGATGCGCGCGGGACACCGATCCGCATCCCACCCGATCTCGAAGCCGCGTTCGGGGCGCCGGGCGCCACCTTCCCGCTGGGACGAGTGGACGTCGGCGAGCCGCCGACGGAGGCCGCGCACCGGACGTTCATCGTTCGCCCGCATGAGCTCGACCCGATGGATCATGCCAATAACGCGGTCTATGCCGACTGGCTGGACGAGGGCATCATCGCGGCGGGCGGACTGGCTGCGACCCGAGCGGTCCCGCGCATCGTCCGGCTGGAGTACGCCCTGCCGGCCGAGCCCGAGGCGACCATGGCCGCGTCCACCTGGCTCGCGGATGGTGGCTGGTCGTATCGACTGACCGGACCCCAGCGGACCGAGCTCCTGCGCGCCCGACTCGAGCCGGGCTGAGACCCCGCCGTTGCGGGCCGGACGCCGGACGTGAGGTCATCGATCGCCAGCGATCGGTGGATCCGGGCCGATCAGCGCTACGACTCCGGCCAGCCATCGGCGGAGATCGCGGCGTTGCCGAGAGGCGTAATGTGCTCTTCAGGGAGATTGCGGCCAAACCGGCCGCCCCCAGTATCGGGTGGTCGTGGACCGGTTCCGTCACCTCGGATTGCAGAAACGGATCATGCTCTACGTCGTCGTGGGGCTGGCGGTGATGTTCGGCGTCGTCGCGGTCCTGGGCCTGAGCGCGATCGATCAGGCCACTCAGTTGGTGTACCGGGAACGGCTCACGACCGCGCACACGACGGCGGGCATCCTCGAACGCGACTTTGCCCGGGTTGGCGCCGAGGTCGAGGGGGCCGGGACGGAACTCTTTCCGGGGTCCGGATCGCAGGTACCGGCCGGAGCCGCGACGCGCCTTCTCGCCCGCTTCGAGCGGTATCCCGAGTTCACCCCGTTCTTCTCGGTCAGTGGCGTCTGGCTCCTCGACGATCGAGGAGGCCTGCTCGATCAGGCCGGCGAGCCCCACCTGCCGAGCGACCGGGTGTCTTCAGTCGGCGCCAAGCTCGTCCGAGAGCTGACGGGCCGCGTCGGCATCTTCCCGGCGGCAGGTCCGGTCGCCGGAGCCCTCCCGTTCGCGATGGTGGCCGTCCGGGTGGAGGAGTCGCCCGCCAGTCGTGGCCCGGTGGTGGTCGTCCACACCATTTCGCTCAGTCGCGCCGAGCCATACGTGCCGGCCGATCACGGCCAGCCGCCTGGACAGGAGCCGGCCGGGCTTGCGGCGATGGCCACGGCGGAGACCTACCACCTCGAGATCGTGGGACCCGACGGGATCGCCCTGCTCGGGATCGGGCCGGACGAACACCCTGGCGAGCCGAGCCCGCATTTCGCCGCGATCGAGGGTCTGGTCGCCACGCGAAGCGCTGCCACGCTCGTTCACCAGCCTTCCGACGGCCAAGGTGCCGAGCCCCATGTCATGGCCGCCGTCCCGCTCGGCGCGAGTCCCTTCTACGTTGTCCTCGAGCAGCCGGTCGACGTCGACCTGGCCCTCCCGCTCCAACTCCGAGACCAGCTGTTCCTCTCGATCGGTCTCGGCTTCCTGCTCACTCTGCTCGTCGCCTGGATCACGACCCGGCGCGTCGTCAAGCCGACCGAACAGCTGATGCGGGCTGCCGAGCGGATGGCCGCCGGCGACCTTGCGAGCCCGATCGAGGTGCGTGCGCAGGACGAGGTGGGCCAACTCGCGGAAAGCCTCGAGGCGATGCGCCGGCGACTCAACGCCGCCCAGGAATCGATCGAGCACGCGAACCGCGAGCTCGAATCGCGCGTCGCCGACCGGACGGCGCGCCTCGGCCAGGTGCTGCGCAAGACGATCTCGGCCCAGGAGGAGGAGCGGCTTCGTCTGGCGCGCGAGCTCCACGACGAGACCGCCCAGGCCCTCGCCGCCCTCACCATCGCTCTCGACCGGACGCGCGACGACCTCCAGGCAGGGTCCCCCGACGCCCGGACGCGGGTCCTGGAGGCCCGCTCGATCGCGGCAGGGCTCCTCGAGGAGATCCGGCGTTTGATCCTGGGCCTGCGCCCGTCTGTGCTCGACGATCTCGGCCTGGTGCCCGCGATCCGCTGGCTGTGCGAGGCGAGCCTCGCCGACCGGGGCATCGAGGTCTCGATCGAGACGGAGCAGGCGGGCATTCGGCTTCCCGCTCACGTCGAGGTGACCCTCTTCCGGATCATCCAGGAGGCGATCAGCAACATCGCCCGGCATGCCGGCGCCGCGCACGTTCGTGTCGGTTTGCGGCTGACCGACGGGACGGCACGTGTCACCATCGTGGACGATGGCCGGGGTTTCGACGTTGCCCGGACGATCGGTCCGGCCGGTTCGGATGGAAGCATCGGTCTGGTCGGGATGCAGGAGCGCGTCGGGCTGCTCGGCGGGACGATCGAG
>JANONZ010000082.1:0-2713 GCA_031421095.1 Thermomicrobiales bacterium | reverse complement strand
GGTCATCTGCGCCTCGTACTCGGCGACCGTGGCCGTGACCCGCTCGATACGGGTCTGGACCACTCCCTCGTGCGTCTCCATCTCATCATCGAGCGCGGTCTTGCGCATCGTGATCCGGCCCTCAGTCTCCTCACGGATCCGGGCGATCTCCGCTTTGGACCATTCACGGACCGAGGCGACGTCGTCGTCGGCCTGGCGGCGCAGACTCGCGGCCGCGATGGCCGATGCGGCGTGGATCTCTTCGACGACCGTCTTGGCCTCGGCCTCGAAGCGGACCGACGTCTCGATCCGGGCGGTCTCTGCGGCGGCCTGCATGGCGCGGCTCAGTTCGGCCATCAAGGAGTTTCGTCGGCGGACGCCTGGAACGGCGGCGCTATCAGGGACCGCCTGCTCAAGGGTGGCGATCGTTTCGATCGTGGGTGGCATCTCCGTCGCCTTGACGGCGGCAAGAACGGCGGCGCCATCGGGTTCGCTGGCCTGATCCTTGGACGGCACGTCGGACTCGGTCCGCTCGGCGGTCCATGGAAGGCGGAAGCCCGTCTTGGTTTCGGTCTCGGCCATCGGTGATATCCCTCATTGGCGGCGACGTCTGAGAAGTGGACCCCGACTTCGCGGCGTGGGCGCATCGTGGCAGGGAGGGTCGGTGCAGTGCAGTTGGCTAGTGGTACCAGTGGGCATCGCCAGTGGTACCGCTGGTCAGGGACTACCATGGCGCGGATGGATGCACCGATGACGTTCGATGGCCGCCCGGGACCGACCGACACGTTGGGTCGGGCGATGCGCGACCTGCGCATCTCGGTCACCGACCGCTGCAACTTCCGGTGCACCTATTGCATGCCCAAGGAGATCTTCGGCAAGGACTATGCGTTCCTGCCGCGCGACCAGATCCTGTCCTTCGAAGAGATCGAGCGGCTGGCGCGGGCGTTCGTCGCGGGCGGTGTCGAGAAGTTGCGGATCACCGGCGGAGAGCCGCTGGTGCGCCGGGGCCTGCCCGACCTCATCGCGATGCTGTCGGCCATCCGCCGGCCGGACGGGCGTGCCCTCGACCTGACGCTGACGACCAATGGCTCCGCCCTGCGTGCGCTCGCCAGACCGCTCGCCGATGCCGGCCTGCAGCGGGTGACGGTCAGCCTGGACTCCCTCGATGACGAGGTGTTCGGGGCGATGAACGGCATCGACTTCCCGGTCGCGAAGGTGCTCGACGGGATAGCGGCCGCGATGGAAGCCGGGCTCGCCCCGATCAAGGTGAACATGGTCGTCCGGCGTGGCATCAACGAGACGAGCGTGGTGCCGATGGCCGCCTGGGCGCGCGAAGCGGGGGTCATCCTGCGTTTCATCGAGTACATGGACGTCGGCCACTCCAATGGCTGGCGGATGGACGATGTCGTCCCGGCCACGGAACTCATCGAGATGCTGGCGTCGGTCTGGCCGGTCGAGCCGGCCGACCCGCTCTACCGCGGCGAGGTGGCGGACCGCTGGCGGTACGTCGATGGCGGCGGCGAGTTCGGGGTCATCGCGTCGGTCACGGAGCCGTTCTGCCGCGATTGCACGCGCGCGCGCATCTCGGCCGAGGGCCAGCTCTACACGTGCCTGTTCGCGGTCGAGGGCCATGACCTGCGCGCGGTCCTGCGGTCCGACGCGACCGATGCCGATCTGGCGGCCCACATCGAGACGATCTGGACGAGGCGAGGGGACCGCTACTCCGAGCTGCGCTCGGCGGCCACCTCGGACCTCCCAAGGATCGAGATGTTCGCGATGGGCGGCTGAGCCGAACGGCCGTTCGGGGTGGTTGTCCACACGCCATCCACAACCGTCGACAACTCGTGGACGGCGATGCCGTGTTGCACGCGCAGTTCGTGGATAACCGCGTTGACCGTCCACGCGAGCGGCCCGTATCGTAGGTCTTGCCCGAAGGGGCCGACAGGAACGAAGGACCCGAGATCGCATCAAGGACTCTTCGCTCCACCGCCGGTCGCTTCGGGCGCTTCGTTGCCCGTGCCCGGCGGCTGTCTCACGATGGCCTGCCGGCGGGGGTTCGCGCCCGACGGGACGTGATCGGCATCCCGGTGTCGATACTTCCGTCGGGCCGACGAAGTCCGGCGGGTGCCGATCGTCTCCCCCAAGTGTCGTGGAGGCTCGCATGTCCCCGTTGACCACTCCCGATGCCCGCGAACCGATCCCGCCGGATCTCCGCGAACCGATCCCGCCGGCTGACCAACCCGCCTGCGTGGCCGCCCTCGTAGCGGCCGTTCGCGCACGGACGGCCTTGGTGCCTGAGGTCGGGATCGTGCTTGGATCCGGCCTCGGTGGTCTCGCCGACGAGCTCGTCGATCCGGTTGCCATCTCGTTCGCCGAACTGCCGGGCTGGCCGGCGGCGACCGCACCGGGTCACGCCGGACGACTCCTTCTTGGCGAGCTGGGCGGTACGCCCGTCGTGATGCTGCAGGGGCGATTCCACCTCTACGAGGGCAACGATCCAGGGCTCGTCATCCAGCCGGTGCTCCTCTTCCACGCGCTCGGCGCGCGCATCGTGATTTTGACGAACGCCGCCGGCGGTCTGGACCCGTCGTTTGGCCCGGGAACCCTGATGGTCATGCGCGACCACATCAACCTGACGGGTCGGAGCCCGCTCATCGGCCCCAATGCCGATGGGATGGGCCCGCGGTTCCCGGACCTGACCGATGCCTGGAGCCCTCGACTTCGTGAGCGCCTG
>JANONZ010000081.1:0-1922 GCA_031421095.1 Thermomicrobiales bacterium | reverse complement strand
CCACCGGCGTCAGCCGGCATGCCGGGCGCGGCCGACATCGGCGGCGAGCCCGCCGGGATGGGCGGCGAGCCTGTGGGCCGAGTGCTTGGCGGCTGGCTCCCGACTGGCTGGCGCGGGCGCTTGGGTTTACTCACGTTCGTGCCTCGGTGTGGTCTATGCAGTGGAAGGGGTGGTGGGAGATCGAGTCGACCGGGCGGCATCGAGAACCGCGCAGGCAGAGGGTACCGTCCCGAGGGCCGACCGTGCCGGGCGAGGGTCCCGTCATGGTTCGCTGAGGTAGGCCCGGACCTCGTTCCCAAGCAGGCCGCGGAATAGCAGCAGGCTCAGGACCGCGATGAAGACGGCCTCGACCGGCAGCTGGCTGAGGGCCAGCAGGGGGATGAGCGGGATGGTCAGGCTGGCCAGTCCGATGGCAAGGCCGCGGGCCACCTGCTTGCGCTGGAGGATCAGGGTCGTGGTGAAGATCGTATAGGCCAGCAGGACCATGACCACGACGCCTATCGGGCTGACCGGCGCCGAGATGGCCTGGTCGACGACGAAGCGCAGGCTGAGGCCGATGCCGGCCAGGATCAGCAGGGCATAGGCGAGGAACAGTCGGACACCGCCGGGCATCGCACGCAGGCGCTCGATCATGGGCTGTGCATGGTAGCGGACGACAGCCGTCGAGGCAGTCGAGCCGGTCCAGCCGGTCGAGCCGTCACGCTCCGGCCCGACCCCCGACCCCCGGCCCGGCCCGCCCGACCCGTTCCGCCCGCCGCGCCCCGGTCTCGACCGCGAACTCGCCGCGACCCCCGGCCCGTTCCGCCACGGAACGGGAATCGCACAGCTGAGCGTGGTCAGGTGCCCAGATCGCCCTCGCGTGCATCCTGGGTATCGGTCCACGAGGGATACATCGCGAATCCGTTCCTGGGTGGAACGGGACCCGTCGCGAGAGCCCGCCGACGCCGGTCGTCGGGCCTGACCCGGCCCGCCACGATCCCGGGCACCCGCGGATACGTTCCCGGTAAGTCCTCGGTAAGTCGTCGGTAAGTCCCGCCTGCTTCACTATCCCCATGAGCAGCACGCCTACTCCGACCCCGAACCGACCCCCAACTCCGACCCCGAACCGACCCCCAACCCCGACCCCAACCCTGAACCCGAGCCGGCCCTCGATCCGGACGACGTTCTCCCGACTCTGCCGCCAGACCCGAATCCGGCTCGGCATGTCCCAGGAGACCCTCGCTTTGGTGGTGGGCGTGTCGCGTGGGCAGATCGCCAAGATCGAACTCGGTATGGTCGACCCGTCGCTCGACATGGCCGAGGGCATCGCTGGCGCACTCGGTCTCGAGGTCGATCTGATCGCCAGGCTACCGGTGCTCCTCGAAGAACGACAGCGAGACGCGGTCCACGGTCGGTGTTCGGGTTACGTCGATCGTCGATTGGGGGCGGAGGGATGGGAGACGGCGCGTGAGGTCGAGATCGTCCACGCCCGGTCGCACGGTTGGATCGATCTGCTCGCGTTCGATCCGCGGACCGGCATCGTGCTGGTCGTCGAGATCAAGACGCGGCTCGACGACATTGGGTTGGTCGAGCGGCAGGCCAGCTGGTACGAGCGCTCGGCATTCGATACTGCTGAGCGGATCTGGGTTCGGCCAAGACGGGTCGTTTTCTGGCTCGTGGCCCTCGCGAGTGAGGAGGTCGAGGCCGTCATCCGCGCGAACCGCGACGTCCTTGCGCGTGCTTTTCCGTTTCGAGCTCATGCGATGGCCGAGGTCGCTGGCGGGGCCTGGCCGGAGGCCGGTCGAGGACTGGCCCTGATCGATCCCCGCAGCCACCGGCAGGATTGGCTCATCCGAAGCCGAGTCGATGGCCGGCGTGCCGCTGCCCCGTACCGTGACTACGCTGACGCCGCCCGGCGCCTCGGGGCCTGAGGGGGGATGCTG
>JANONZ010000080.1:0-6891 GCA_031421095.1 Thermomicrobiales bacterium | reverse complement strand
CTTCCGGTTGATCTTGGCGATCTGGACCTTCGACAGGAGCATCTCGGCCAGTGGGACCGTGGGACCGTCGACATGGAGTCGGTCGGCCAGCTCGAACCGATGGCACATCTCCATCCGGTCGATGAGGACGTCGACCGGCCGAATGCGCGCCGGATCGACGAAGTACAGCTGCTTGTGCCCATAGAGGGCGTTGTACTGGCGATCCCCGGTGTACCCCTGGGCCTCGAGAAGAGCGGTCAGCGCCTTGCGGTCCTTGCTCCGGGTCGCGAGGTCGATGTCTCGCTTATCCCGCTCGATGCGAGCCGTCCAGGCCGGGCAGCGAGCGTGGAACGACAACCCGCCCATCAGCCGTACCTGGAGCCCGGCCGCGTCGGTCAGGCCGATCAGCCGGAGCGCTTCGGCGAGCGGATCCTGGAGGGTGGGGCCGGAGGGGTCGTCGATGGGATCCGTCATCCGGGAAGGGGGTATCCGGGCAGCATCACGGCAGTATAGTGACGCCACTCTTGGGGTCGGGGGGGGGGCGGTCCAGGCCGGACCTCAGAAGGCGAGCACTGTGGATCCGCCGGATCCGGCTTGAGCGGTCTCGGGAGGAGTGCGTGGCAACATGGGCTTGAGCGGGAAGACCCTCTTCACGCGCCAGTCGTCGGGCTTGGTGCGCGACGTCAGCGTCGTCAATGCGCTGTTCTTCAACACCGCCGCCTTCATCGGCGGCACTCTCGGGGGCGCGTTCGGCATCGCCGTGCTCGCCGGCGTCCCGGTCATGGTCATCGGCGGCCTCACCAACTGGTCGTGGGTGGCCTTCCTGGTCGGCGCGCTGTGTGTCCTTCTGGCCCTGATCTTCGCCTCGCTGACGAGCGTCATGCCACGCTCCGGCGGGGATTACGTGTTCACCAGCCGGATCGTGCCGAAGATCGGTCCGTTCCTGGGCTGGATGGAGAGCTGGATGCTCGCGTTCGCCGCGATCGCGCTCATCCAGTTCGAGACCTCGCTGACCCTGCGCGGGGTCCAGATGCAAGGTCGGATCATCGGGATCGGCACCGGCAGCGACTTCTTCGCCAACGCCAACAGCTGGTTCACCGAGGGGACATCCGGCAACATCACCGGGGTCCCCGGGATGCTGGCCGGCCTGGTCGTGATCGGTCTGGTCGCGCTCGTCGTTCTCCAGCCGACGCGACGCTTCCACAAGATCGTGACCTCTCTGACGGTCCTCGGGATCGCCGGCTGGGCGCTGATGGGGGTCTTCGGGCTCTTGTTCTTCGACGCGGCCACGTTCGCCGCGAACCTGCCGAAGTACGCCAACGGGGTGACTGTCGAACAGCTGTCCACGGCGGCCGCGGGTGCCGGCCTGACGTCCGGGTTCAGCTTCGGTCCGTCGTCGCTCACCTCCTGGCCGTTGATGTTGATGGCCGGCGTGATGCTCTTCCAGTTCATCGGCTTCCAGTACTCCGCATACATCTCCGGCGAGGTCCGCGGCAACGTCAAGCGAGGGATCCTCATCGCGGTCCTCGGCGCGCTGGCGCTGGCTGTCCTGATGAACTCCCTGTACCCGGAGATCCTCGCCCGCAAGCTCGGGCTGGACGGTCAGACCGGTTGGTCCGCCGCGTTCTGGGGCTATATCTCGGACCCGTCGTTGCCGATGGGCCAGCCGAACTATTTCCAGCTCGTCGGGACGATCGCCCAGCCGGGGCTGTGGCCCATCTGGGCGGTGGCTGGCGCGGCCTCGACCCTGTTCCCGTTCCTCCTGATGCCGGTCTACGTGATCTTCATCAGCCGGATGGCGCTGGCCTGGAGCCTCGACCGGCTGGTGCCGGAGTGGCTGGGGGCCGTGTCAGAGCGGCTGCGGGCCCCGGCCAACGCGATCGTCGCGACGCTGATCATGGCGATTGTGTTCCTGCTCTTCTCGAACTTCGCGATCCTCAAGGCCATCGGCCTCGGAGTGCTGGCGCCGAACGCCGATCCTTCCCTGGATGGCAAGCTCAACCTGGTCGCCTCCGCCTGGTTCACGATCCTCGCCTCGTCGTTGAGCTGGATCATGCCCGGGATCAACGCCCTGCTGGCTCGGTTCACCCGACCCGACCTTGTCAAGGACGCCCCGTGGATCCGCTGGATGCCGCTCCTGGGGTTGATCTGGCTGGCGTTCGCGCTGACCCTGTACTGGTTCGCAGGGCTGGCGCCGATCATCAACAACCTCATCAGCCCGGACACCAAGGACCCGCTCGGCTATCTCAACGCTTCAGGTGTCACGTTCGTCGGGGTGACGGTCGTGGCCGGGATCGTGATCTTCGCGATCCAGGGCTGGCGTAACCGTCGGGCCGGGATCCAGACAGAGCTGATCTACCAGGCCCTGCCACCCGACTGAGCAGGGTCGCCGACTGCGCCTGCCGCGGATGCCGGCGGGCGCCCCACCCCCAAGCTGGGAGCGAAGATCGATGGATGCGGGGCAGTCGGCGGACCTCGTCCTGACCGGCGGATCGGTCGTGACGATGGACGCCGTACGCCGATCGGCCGAGGCCGTCGCCGTGAAGGACGGGCGGATCCTGTTCGTGGGGTCGGCCCGCGGCGCGGCGTCATTGGTCGGGCCGAGGACCCGGCGGATCGACCTGGCTGGCCGGACGCTCCTGCCGAGCTTCCAGGATGCGCACGTCCACCCAGCGATGGCCGGGGTCAACCTGACCCGCTGCCCGCTCCACGACCTGCCCCGTCGGCTCGATGCGTACCTGGAGGCGATCGCGGCGTATGCCGCCACGGCACAGGACCGGCCGTGGGTCCTCGGCGACGGCTGGTATATGGAGGCCTTCCCCGGTGGCACGCCGACTCGGCAGGACCTGGACCGGGTCGTGCCCGACCGCCCGGCGTTCTTCGTCAATCGCGATGGACATGGGGCCTGGGTCAACAGTCGGGCTCTGGAGCTGGCCGGTATCGTTCACGACACCCCCGACCCGGCCGACGGGCGGATCGAGCGCGACGCGTCCGGCGAACCGAGCGGCACCCTCCACGAAGGTGCGATGGAGCTGGTTCGCGAGCTGCTGCCTGAGACCACGACGCAGGAACTGGCCGACGGGATCCAGCTCGCCCAGGCCTACCTCCATCGTTTCGGGATCAGCGCCTGGCAGGATGCCTGGGTCACCCCGGACGACCTGACGGCCTACCGGATGGTGGCCGAGCGCGGAAGGCTGACCGGACGGGTCGTGGCCTGCCAGTGGTGGGAGCGGGAACGCGGCGCTGAGCAGATCGACGAGATGATCGAGCGACGCCGGACGGGTTCGGTGGGCCGTCTGAGCGCCGGCACGGTCAAGATCATGCAGGACGGGGTGGCCGAGAACTACACGGCGGCGATGCTCGTGCCGTACCTCGATGCCGACGGCCGATCGACCGGCAACCGCGGGATCAGCTTCGTTGAGCCTGAAGCCCTCAAGGGCCACGTCACGCGGCTCGACGCAGAGGGCTTCCAGGTCCACTTCCACGCCCTCGGCGACCGGGCCGTTCGAGAGGCCCTCGACGCCATCGAGGCCGCCCGCGAGGCCAACGGCCCATCGGACGGTCGCCATCACCTGGCCCATCTCCAGCTGGTCGACCCAGCCGACATCCCGCGCTTCCGGGCCCTCGGCGCCGCGGCCAACATGCAGCCGTACTGGGCCTGCCACGATGCGCAGATGGACGACCTCACGCTTCCCTATCTCGCGCCGGAGCGGGCCGCCTTGCAGTACCCGTTCCGGACGATCCATCGCTCCGGGGCGGTTCTCGTCGGCGGGAGCGACTGGTCCGTCAGTACGCCCAACGTGATGGCCGAGATCGAGGTCGCGGTCAGCCGTGTTTCACCGGAAGCGCGCGACCGTGCGCCATTCCTCCCGGATGAGGCCCTGGACCTGCCCGAAGCGCTCGCGGCATTCACCATCGGCACGGCCTACGTCAACCACCTCGACGACGTGACGGGGACGATCGAGGTCGGCAAGCTGGCCGATCTGGTCGTCCTCGACCGCGACATCTTCGCCCCTGATGCGGGTGCGCTCGGCGACGTCCAGGTCCTGTTGACCCTGATCGAGGGTCAACCGGTCCACGAAGACGCCACCCTCGAACTGGCCTGAGCCGGTCGTGATGGACCTCGCCTGGATGGACGCGATGGGGCAGTCCGCGTTGGTCCGGCGCGGCGAGATGACCGCCCTTGAACTGGTCGACGCCGCGATCGCCCGGATCGAGGCCCTCGACCCGGCCCTCAACGCCCTGGCCAGCACGGACTTCGAGCGCGCCCGGGCAGTCGCCCGCGAGCCGCTTCCGCCAGGCCCGCTGGCCGGTGTCCCGTTCCTGCTCAAGGATCTGGGTGCGACGCTGGCCGGGATGCCGCAAACAAAGGGCTCGCGCGCGTTCCAGCACCACGTCTCGGTTGCCGACACAGAGCTGGCGCGGCGCCACCGGGCGGCCGGCCTGATCGTGCTCGGCACGGCGAGCAGCCCCGAGTTCGGGAACCACTCGACGACCGAGCCGGCCCTGTTCGGCCCGACGCGGAACCCGTGGGATCTCGGACGGACCGCCGGCGGGTCGTCCGGCGGGTCGGCGGCAGCGGTCGCGAGCGGGATGGTCCCGGCCGCCCACGGCAACGACGGCGCCGGCTCGATCCGGATCCCGGCCTCGTGCTGCGGGCTGTTCGGCCTCAAGCCGACCCGCGGTCGGAACTCCTGGGCGCCGTTCGGCGACGCGATGGGCGGGCTGGCCGTGGAGCACGCGCTGACCCGCTCAGTCCGCGACAGCGCGGCGATCCTGGACGCGACCGCCGGCAGGGTACCGGGTGACCCATACTCAGCGAACCCGCCCGTCCGACCGTTCCTCGCCGAGGTCGGTGCCGACCCGGGCCGGCTGCGGATCGCCTGGAGCGCGACCCCGCAGATCGCGACGGTCGTCCATCCCGAATGCGCCCGCGCGGCCCGGGAGACCGCCGAGTTGCTGGCCGAGCTCGGCCACGACGTGGAGGAGGCGGCTCCGGAGTTCGACGGCGAGACGCTCATCGAGCCGTTCGCCCGGATCTGGGCCATCGCCAACCTCGAAAGCTATCGGGCGGCCGTCCGCCACCTCGGCCGGGAGCCTGCACTTGACGAGCTCGAGGTGACGACCTGGGAGCTGGTCGAGTACGCACGCCGGTTCGACGCGGTGGACCTGCTCGAGGCGATGGAGGACCTGGCCCAGGCCAGCCGGGCGATCGGGCCGTTCTTCGAGCGCTACAGTGCCTGGGTGACCCCGACCCTCGCCCAGCCGCCCAAGCCGCTCGGCATCCTCAACGCCTCACAGGGCGGTGCCGTCGAGTGGTGGCGCTTCGACTGTGAGTTCAACCCATGGAACCCGATCGCGAACATGACCGGTCAGCCGGCGATGTCCGTGCCGCTCGGGTGGTCGCCCGACGGCCTGCCGTTGGGCAGCCTCGTGTTCGGGCGCTACGGCGACGAGGCGACCCTGTTCCGGCTCGCCGGCCAGCTCGAGGCGGCGCGGCCGTGGGCCGGGTATCGGCCGCCCGTCCACGCTGGCGCTCCGACCGTCCTGGCCTCTGCCGGACGGCGGCCAGACCAGGATCTCGGTGGCTAAGCCGTTCCGCCTCTATGTCTGCAGTGACCTCCACGCCTCCGAGCGGTCGTGGCGGAAGTTCCTCAACGCGATGAAGGCGAACACCTACCGGGTGGACGCGGCCGTCATCGCTGGCGACCTGACCGGCAAGGCGCTCATCGCGGTGGTCCAGGACGATCAGGATGGCGATGCCTGGACGGCCACACTGATGGGCCAGCGTCGCGTCGCCCGGAACGAGGGGGAACTCGTCGAGCTTGAGCGGGCGATCGCCGACCTCGGCTTCTACGCCGTCCGGGTGACCGAGTCCGAGCGGGCTGCGATGGAAGCCGACCCGGACCTCGTCAAGCGCCACTTCCACGACAAGATCGCCCTGCGGTTGCGGGAATGGATGGATCTGGCGGCGGAGCGGCTTGACGGCTCCGGGGTCCCGGTCTACCTGATGCCCGGCAACGACGACGAATTCGAGATCGACCCGATCCTGGCCGAGTCGCCCTACTGCCAGAACGTCAACGAGCGGGTGGTCGACCTCACCCCGTGGCACCAGCTGGTGAGCATGGGCTGGTCCTCGCCGACGCCGTGGTCGACGCCGCGCGAGCTCCCCGAGGAGGAGTTCCTCGACCGGTTGTCGGGGCTCCTCGCCGGCGTCCGCGACCCGCGCCGGACCGTGATGATGACCCACGTCCCACCATACGACTCAGGGCTTGATACCGCCCCTCTCCTGTCGCCGGACCTCCGGCCGACCGCCAGCGCCGGAGACATGCTCCGCGGTCCGGTCGGCTCCACCGGGGTCCGCAAGGCGATCGAGCGGTTCAAGCCGGTCCTCGGCGTGCACGGCCATATCCATGAATCGGGCGGCGAGCGACGGATCGGCGAGACGCTGTGCGTGAACGCCGGCTCCGAGGCATCGATGGGCATCCTGCGAGGCTACCTGGTGGACCTCTCCGAACGCGGCGTGGAACGCACGCTGCGCGTCGAGGGCTGAGCGATCGCCATCGTCCGTGCAAACAGGCTGGATATCCCGGCCTGATGGGGCCGGAGGGCCCTTCCGGCACGGGCGGAGCGTCCGCCATCGTGGCTACAAAGGCTGGACCACACCCGGTGCGCGGTCGTTTGCGGAGGATCGAATCATGCGAGTCCTGGTGACGGTGGCATCCAGGCACGGCTCGACGACGCAGATCGCGGCGGCCATCGGCGCCGCCCTCATCGATGCGGGCGTCCCAGCGGACGTCTTGCCGGTCGACGAGGTGACCGCGGTCGCGCCGTACGACGCCGTCATCCTCGGTAGCGGCGTGTATATGGGCCGTTGGCGGGAGCCTGCCCAACGGTTCACGGATCGGTTCG
>JANONZ010000079.1:0-14328 GCA_031421095.1 Thermomicrobiales bacterium | reverse complement strand
CTTCCGGTTGATCTTGGCGATCTGGACCTTCGACAGGAGCATCTCGGCCAGTGGGACCGTGGGACCGTCGACATGGAGTCGGTCGGCCAGCTCGAACCGATGGCACATCTCCATCCGGTCGATGAGGACGTCGACCGGCCGGATGCGTGCCGGATCGACGAAGTACAGCTGCAGTCCGTGCAAACAGGCTGGATATCCCGGCCTGATGGGGCCGGAGGGCCCTTCCGGCACGGGCGGAGCGTCCGCCATCGTGGCTACAAAGGCCGGACCACACTCGGTGCACGGTCGTTTGCGGAGGATCGGATCATGCGAGTCCTGGTGACGGTGGCATCCAGGCACGGCTCGACGACGCAGATCGCGGCGGCCATCGGCGCCGCCCTCATCGATGCGGGCGTCCCAGCGGACGTCTTGCCGGTCGACGAAGTGACCGCGGTCGCGCCGTACGACGCCGTCATCCTCGGTAGCGGCGTGTATATGGGCCGTTGGCTGGAGCCTGCCCAACGGTTCACGGATCGGTTCGCAACGGACCTTTCCGCCCGCCCGGTCTGGCTCTTTTCGAGCGGCCCGATCGGCGATCCACCGAAGCCCGCCGGCGAACCGGCCGATGTCGTCGGCCTGGTCGAGGCGACTCATGCTCGCGGCCACCGCGTCTTCGCCGGGAGCCTGGACAAGCACGAACTCGGGATCGGCGAGCGGGCCTTCAATGCGGCCGTCAGGGCACCCGAGGGCGACTTCCGGCCGTGGGATGATATCGAGGCGTGGGCGAACGAGATCGCCGGGGAGCTCAAGGCCGCTGTCCCAGACTGAGGTCCCGACGGACCCGGCCGCCGACGGGGATCGGGCGGATCAGGCCGTGGCGTCGCGGAGCCTGGTGCCGTTCGGATCGTAAGGGACCTCAGGCAGGATCCGTGCGGACAGCGGTTCACCGACGACGAAGACCGTGAGTTCCGGCTGTGCCTCGGCCACCTCGGTATCGACGTAAGCGAGCGCGAGGCTCTTGCCCACGTGGTGACCGTACGCGCCCGACGTCACGAAGCCGACCATGCGCTCGCCGACCCAGATGCCATCGTCCTTCACGGCGTCCGCGTCTCCCGGATCCACGTCCAGGAGCACGAGCCGCTGTTTCGGACCTTCCGCACGCTCGCGCAGCGCGCCCTCACGGCCGATGAAGTCGCCCTTGTCGAATGCGACGAACCGGTCGAGTCCGGACATCCCCGGCGTGTAGTCCTGCCGGAACTCTGCCGACCAGATGCCGTACCCCTTCTCGAGACGGAGGCTGTCGATGGCCCGGTCGCCGATCAGGCGCAGGCCGTGTTCCCGTCCCGCCTCTCGCAGCTCGTCCAGCAGCGTCCGATGGCGGTTGGTCGGGACCACGATCTCGTAGCCGAGCTCGCCGGTCAGCGAGATGCGGTTGACCACCGCCTGCGCGGTCCCGACGTCCATCTGTCGGACCGCAAGGAACGGGAAGGCACCGTTCGACACGTCATCGTGTGCGAGCGTCCTGAGGACGGTCCGTGACGCTGGGCCAGAGACCGAAAAGCCCATCCAGTCATCGGTGATGTTGCGGACGGTCACGCCGGTCTCGGGAAGGTGTCCGCGGAACCAGCGCAGGTGCCAGTCCTGCAGGTAGTACGAACCCGTCAGCCAGAATCGATCGTCAGCAAGCCGCGCGACGGTGAGGTCGCCCATCAACCGCCCCGCCGGGCTCAGCATCGGCGCGAGGCGGATCTGTCCGACGTCCGGGATGCGCGAGGCGACGAGGTGATCGAGCCACGCTTCCGCGCTCGATCCGATCACCTCGTAGCGCGCGTACTGTGCGATCTCGTAGGCGCCTGCGGCCGTGCGCACGGCCCGGACCTCGTCGGCGACGATCGGCTCCGCATCGGATCGCCCCAGCGTGTCGGCTTCGTGGAAGTCGGGTGTCGGCGCGAAGTACAGCGGCACCTCCAGGCCCCAGTTCACGGTGAACTGCGCGCCTTCCGCGCGGAAGATGTCGTAGCACGGCGTGGTCTTGAGCGGCCGCCCGGCTGGGAGCTCTTCGTTCGGGTAGGCCATCACGAAGCGGCGCGCGTAGAACTGCGCGGTCGTGGAACGCAGGTAGCGGTCGTTGGCGGCGTAGGAGCCGAAGCGGGTGACGTCCATGCCGAAGACGTCATAGCCGGGATCGCCGTCCACGATCCAGTTGGCCAGCGCGAGTCCGATGCCCGCGCACTGCGAGAACCCGGCCATGCATCCGCACGCGGCCCAGTAGCCCGGGATTCCCTCGACCGGTCCGACCAGCGGATTGCCATCCGGGGTGAAGGTGAACGCCCCATTCACCCACTTCTTGATACCGACATCCTGCAGCACCGGGAAGCGTTGGAACGCCATCCTGAGTTCAGGCGCGATGCGATCCACGTCTTCGGGAAACAACGTCATGCCGAAATCCCAGGGCGCACCCTCAACGGCCCAGTGGACGGGGTTCTGCTCATAGACGCCGAGGAGCACGCCGTTGCCCTCGCGCTGCAGGTAGGTGAAGCCCTCGAGGTCTGTGACTGCCGGCATCAGGCCGCTGATCGCCGCGACCTCGGGGATCTCATCGGTGACGAGGTAGTGGTGCGGCATCGGCACGAGGGGATGGTCCACGCCCACCATGCGGCCGATGCGACGCGCCCATAGACCGCCCGCGTTCACGACGTGTTCCGCCGTGATTCTGCCCTGTTCGGTTTCGACGCTCCAGTCACCACTGGGAAGATGGTGGAGCGAGAGCACCCGGTTGGCCTGGATCACCTCGGCGCCCCGCTTGCGTGCCGCCCCCGCGTAGGCGTAGGTGGCGCCATTGCAGTCGAGGTTGCCTTCGTCCGGGTCGAAGAGTGCACCCAGCAGGCCGGACGGATCGATGATCGGGACCATCGCCGCGGCCTCTTGCGGGGTAAGCAGGTACGCGTCGGCATGGCCCGTGCTGCGCATCCACGCGAGTTCCGACTTGAGCCAGCGCCACCGCTCCGGGGTGCCGGCGAGCTCCAGGCCGCCGGACATCCTGAGTCCTACGCTCTGGCCGCTCTCTTCCTCGATCTGGGGATAGAGGCCGATCGTGTACTGCTGCAGCGCGGCGATCCGAGTGTCGGCGTTGATTGCGTGAAAACCGCCAGCTGCGTGCCACGAGGAGCCCGCGTTGAGTCGGTCGCGCTCGATCACGGCGACATCGGTCATGCCGCGGAGGGTGAGATGGTAGGCAACGCTGACGCCGACGATCCCGCCGCCGATGACCACGACGCGGTACTGGCTCTTCACGCTTCCACCCCCTGCGGATGCGCCTGGCGTCCTTCGCCCAGCCTCCTGGCGGACCGACAGCGTAACCGCGCATCGGGCGCCCGGTGCGGCCGGCTCAGCCCCCGCCTTCGCGCGTTGCCCGATACGCGCGCCAGCCGCCGAACTCTGTGATGTCGCGATGGATCCCCTCGGCCATCTCACGCAAGTAGAGGATGCCTGGGACAACGCGGGCATCGGCCAGGGTCACCGGCCCGCGATAGAGGCCCGGAGGTTCACCCGCTTCGACTCGGGCCCAGACCTCGTCCGGCATGTCATATAGCTCGCCCGGGACAGAGATCCCGCCCTCCGCCACCTCGAACATGCCGGGATGCACATCGCCGATGGAATAGATCCGGTAGCGCGGTGCGGTCATGCACTCACCCAGGAACGTCGCTCCGTCGAGGTTCGCGTTGAGTGGCAGGCCGCGCATGAGCGTGCCATTGACGAAGAGTTGGCTGGACATCGGTCTCCTTGCGGGGTATGGGCAGGCGCGGACGGGCCTGGACCGTCCGCGCCTGTGGCGACGGGGAACGTCCCGCTGCTACATCTCGGGATCCGGCTCGGGGGGCGTCGTGACGGCCTCGCGCAGCGTCACCGACGAGAGGGCGCCATCACGCCAGGCCACGACTGCGAGCACGATCGCCCCGAAGACGTAGCCGATCCAGACGGTGTTCGGTGCCCGAAGGATGCCGGTCGACGGATCCCAGATCAACCCGGCCGGATCGTTGATCAGGCCCACTCCGGCGAGGACCGCCGCGATGAGCGAGAAGACGATCGCCCGACTGTACTGCTTGTCGATGACGAAGACCGCGATGGCTCCGAGGAGCAGGCCGGCCAGTACCGCCCCGGAACCCAGGATCGCCATCCCGTTGTAGACCACCCCGTTCCCGGCGAGCTTGTCGAAACCGACGGTGGTGGCGTTCGTCCCGGCTGTTGCCAGGGCGTTGTCGATCTGGCCCTGTGCCCACGAGGCGATGTTCGGCAAGAGCGCCAGGATGATGGCCGGCGCGTGCCGGGCAGGGGTTGTCTGGAACGCCTGGGCGCCGATGACCAGGCCGATGAACAACAGGATCGGCACCAGTGCCTGGATCGGGATGACCGCGAGGAACAGCCCGACTAGACCCAGGAAGCAGATCAGTGCGATGACGCCGCCGGTCGCCAGCGAATAGCCGATCCGGCCACCGACTGCCTTCCAGCCGGGGTGGCCGATGTAGACGGCCGGCGGGAACGGACTACCCAGGAACGAGCCGACGACCGCGCCGATGCCGTCCGCCAGAAGGATGTGGCGCAGGTTGTAGTTGTCACCCGCCGCCGCCGCACTCTCGACGTTGTTCATCCCTTCTGTGAAGTTGTAGATACCGAGCGGGATCGCTGTCGCAAGCAACGGGAAGACATCCGACAGCTTGGAGAGGAAATCCGCGCTGGGGACCGGTAGGTGGACGCCGAATTGGGCGAACGAGTCGGATACGGCGACGGAGCTCAAGCCCGTCCAACCAAAGACGAAGTACGACACCCAGCCGATGGCCGTCCCGACGATGACCGCGGCCAGACCGCCCGGGATCCCGAACGGCAAACGAACGCCGGCCGTCCACGACAGCAGGATGATCATGAACGTGGCGATGGCGATCCACGGCGCTTCCATCATCTGGAACGCCGGCCGCATGGCGATGAACGCGATGGAGATGCCGGCCAGGGTGCCGAGCATGGCCGCACGCGGCGTGAACCGTCGGATCGTCGGGCCGATGAACGCGCCCAGGATGACGATCAGGCCGATGAACAAGGCCCACAGCAAACCGGCCTGCCATGCCTCGATCGGATCCTTGGTCTTCAGGTAGACCGGCAGCATGATGACGAAGGTGACGAAGAAGTAGTGTGGGACGCTCGGCCCGTAGGGCATCGCCGCGACATCCGAGCGGCCTTCCTTGCGGGCCAGCTGGTAGGCCAGATAGGCGTAGAACAGGTTGCCCAGCGGCAGGGCGATACCCAGGGCGGGCAGGATCCGGCCGAAGACGTTCTCCGCCGGGATCTGCACGACGAACAATGCGAGCCCCGACAGGACCAGCACGTTGAGCAGGACATTCGTTCCGAGACCGAAGAACGCATTCCAGTCACCTGGAACCCACAGCTTCGGCTTGAATGGACTCTTCGCCGTAGTCACGGTGATGGCTTCTCCCTCTCCTGATAGGCCGCGAACGGCCTCGCCAACGATCCCTCCATCAACCCCCTGGGCCGATCACTCGATAGGCATCACGCCGTGGCGACGGCCGTGGAGGCCGAGGCGACGGCCGCCGGAAACTGCTGGCCAAGAGCGTCGAGGAAGCTGGTCGAGTCGCCGACGAATCCGAAGATCCCGCCCTGCGCCTTGATCATGTCCAGGGCGGCCGTTTGGAATGCAGGAAAATACGAGCCCGTGCAGTCGGCGAGCACCAGGGCGTCGTAGCCACGGTCGTTCGCCTCGCGAACGCTGGTCTGGACGCAGACCTCTGTGGTCACGCCGCACACGATCAGCTGGCGGATGCCGCGCGTCTTGAGGAGCGTGTCCATGTCGGTGGCATAGAACGCGCCCTTGCCCGGCTTGTCGACGATCGGTTCACCCGGGATCGGATAGACCTCCTCGACGATGTCGTGGCCGTACTCGCCGCGAACGAGCAGCCGGCCCATCGGTCCCGGGTCCCCGATATGGATCTTGGGCTTGCCGCGCTCGTATTTCGCGGCTGGCAGATCGGACAGGTCCGCCCGATGGCCCTCGCGGGTGTGAACGACGAACAGACCGGCGGCCCGACATGCCTGGAGCACGCGCGTCGCCGGCGGCAGGGCCTTGAGCAGGAACGACGTGTCATTGCCCAGGGACTCGCCGAATCCGCCCGGATACACGAAGTCGCGCTGGAAGTCGATCATCACCAGCGCGGTCGTCTTGGGGTCGAACTCGAAATCGTACGGTTCTGCCTTGGCCGAGAGCATGATCGCGTCCTCCTTGCTGAGTGGTCAGGTGCGCGCGGAAACCGGATCGGGAACGACACGCGTCCCGGTCTCCCCGGCGATCGCGCGCTCGAGCGCCGCCGGGGTCGTGATAAGGACCTCCTCGCCGCCATGTTCGAGGAAGCGGATGGCGGCCTCCACCTTGGGCCCCATGGACCCCCTGGGGAATTCGCCCTCCTCCAGATATTGCTTCGCTTCCGACACGGTGACCCGATCCAGCCAGCGTTCGTCGGGTTGACGGAAGTGGACGGCGACGCGTTCGACGCCGGTTGACAGGATGAGCAGCGGGACCTGGAGGCTCGCTGCCAGGAGTGCCGACGCGCGGTCCTTGTCGATCACGGCCTCCACGCCTCGGTAGTGACCCCGCTCCGTCTCGACCACGGCGACCCCGCCACCACCGACGGCGATGACGACGAAACCGGCGTCGACGAGGGTCCGGATCTGGTCGTTCTCGACGATCCGGAGCGGCTTCGGCGAGGCAACGACGCGCCGGTAGCCCCGACCTGCGTCCTCGATCATGGTCCAGCCGTTGCGCACGGCACGGTCGTCTGCCTCCTCCTTCGTATAGAACGGGCCGATCGGCTTCGTCGGTCGCTGAAAGGCCGGATCCTCCGGGTCGACGACGACATGGGTAAGCACGCAGACGACGCGATCAGGCAGTCCGCGTGCTGCAAGTTCGTTCAGGAGCGCCTGGCCCAGGATGTGGCCGATCCCACCCTGCGAGTCGGCTACGGACATCTCCAGGCTGAGGCGCGGGACCGGGGCGTTCTCGGGGACGAGCTCGGAGCGGAGCAGGATGAAGCCCACCTGCGGGCCGTTGCCATGAGTGACCACGACGCCCCAGCCGTTCGCGACCAGCGCGGCGATGTGCTGCGCCGTTTCGCAGGCGTTGTGGTACTGCTCCTCGATCGTGCCACGCTGCCCCTCGAGGATCAGGGCATTGCCGCCGATCGCAATGACCGCCCGACGATCCATGGCTAGATCACCGCCTCACGCCCGACCGCCAGGCCGAGCGTCCCTGCGAGGCCCGTCAGGGCACTGCCGAAACAGGCCAGCGGCGCGCGCGCGATCCCGGCACCGATCTGACCGACCCCCGCCTGGCGATGGGCGATACCCGTGTTGATGACCGGCGCGATCCCCGAGTCGACGACGCGGCGAGCGTCGATGCCCGTCGGCGTCCCGGCAAACCCAAGCGGCGGCAGGGCATACGACGGATTGCGGGCCAGGGTGATCCGACCCATCAGCCGAGTCAACTCCAGCGCATCGGCGGGGCTGCCGCCGACGAACCGGACGATCGCCGGCGCCGCCGCCATGGCGAAGCCTCCGATCCCGAAGGTCTCCGTGATGGCGCTATCGCCCAGGTCCGGGTTGGCGTCATCCGGGCCATACCCTGGGAAGTAGAGCCCGTCCGGGACCCCGACCGGCGTGGTGAACCAGGTATCGCCCGTGCCGGACATGCGGATGCCGAAGTCGACTCCGTTGCGCGCCATCGCCGTGACCACCGTCGAGCCCGGGATCCCGTGGGCGGCATCGAGGGCGGACTTGCAGGCGGCCATCGACAGGTTGAGGAAGAAGTGGTCGTTGCCGCGCAGGAAGTCGAGGACGGCCGCGGCCGTTGCTGTGTCCGACGTCCGGACGAGGGCCGGGGCGATCGTCCGGGTGAACAGCGACGTCGCCGCGATGTTCCGGTTGTGCCCTTCGTCGCCCATCTGGAGTGCCTGACCGGTGAGGCTGCGCAGATCGAGCGGTCCGTCAGCCCGCAGGGCCGCCGACAGGGCCGGGGCGAGGACGTCGCCGAACCAGCGCAGGCGCTTGAGTACGGACGCGTCGTAGGCGCCGAAGCGCAGGACCTTGCCGAGGCCCTCGTTGAGCGTCGCATGCGCTCGTGTTCCGCCGGCCGGGTTCGCGACCACGACGACCGGCATCGACGGACTGATCACGCCTGCCATCGGCCCGACGGCCATGTGGTGGTGGCATGGCGAAAAGTCGATCCGGCCCGTTTCGGCCAGCAACGCCGCCTCTTCCGGGGAGTCGGCCCATCCCTCGAACAGGATCGCCCCGGTGATCGCGCCCTTGACCGGCCCGCACATCCGATCCCACTCGATCGGGGGTCCGGAGTGAAGGATCTGCCGATCCCCAAGCCCCAGGGCCTCGCGAGCGGGCTGGACGTCGATGAGCATCGGCTGTGCCGCGAGGAGTCGCTCGATGGCCGTCGCATTGGCCGCCATGATCAGCCGTCCGATCCGGTCGTCGGGGTCGTCCTCGAGCCGGGCCAGCAGGAGACCAAGGTCTCGATCGCCCTCGGCCGGCGGTCGCCACTCCAGCGAAACCACGGTTGCGCCATGATCGGCCAACGGCTGAGCGAACATCTCCAGCCCGACGTTCACGGCACGGACGCCATCGGGGAAGAGCGTGGAGGTCATGAGGCCGGTCATGACCGCGCCCCTACTGGGATCGCGGCCGATCTTGCGATCCGGGCCGCGATGCGGGCAGCCCGGGCATTGCTCGGGGCAAGGATCACGCCGGCCGCGGCAAGCCGCGCCTCCTGGCTGGCCAGGCCCTGCGGATCGCCCTCCGTGCCGCACACGGATGCGACGACCGCAAACGTTCGCTGCTGCGACGCGGCCTCTGCTCGGGCGGCATCGATCGCACCGGCAAGCGCTCCGGCGGGGTCCGGATGGGAGCCATAGCCGAGAACGACGTCGAGCAGGATGACCGCGGTCTCCGGGTCTCTGGCGACGGCCTGCAGGTGCTCATTCCGAAGGCGCGGGTCGATCATCGGGTGCGGCCGCCCCACCGTGTACTCGTCCTCGCCGAGGTCCAGGATCTCGTGGGTCCTGGCCTGATCCGGGCCGAGCACCGCGCGGAGGATGAGCTTGGCCTCGCCGGCCAGAGAGCCGCCGCTGTACAGCCCTCGGATCCGCCACGCGCCCTCAGACGATCCGGGCAGCACATCGTCGTCTGGTTCGGAACCGGCGAGATCTTCGTCGGCCGGGACCGGCTGCCCGAGGGCGATCGCGCTCGCGATCGCCGCGGCCGACTCGAACGTCGCGGCCGGGAGCGCCCCGGCGGCGGCGACCGCCGCGGGGTCGCCGCCAAGGAAGTTCACCACGACGGGCTTGCCCGCCGCGCCGGCTGCCTCCAGGACCCGGCTGGCGACAGAAGCCGCTGGCGGCTTCGAGATCAGGACGATCAGATCCGTGCCGGGATCGGCGGCGAGCCGCTGGAGGCCGGCGAGCATCATCGCCCCGCCGACACGCTCGTCCAGGTCTCGACCCCCGACGCCGATCGCCTGCGACACGCCGGCCCCGAACCGATCGATCAGGCAGCTGACCTGCTGGAGACCGGTCCCGGAAGCCGCGACCAGGCCGATGGAGCCACGCCGGACCGAGTTCGCGAACCCGAGTGGCACCCCATCCAGGATCGCCGTCCCGCAGTCCGGGCCCATGACCATGAGGCCTTTCGCCACGGCGATCGACTTCAGCTCGATCTCATCCTCGATCGGGACGTTGTCACTGAACAGAAAGACGTTGAGGCCCCGCTTGAGGGCCTTCAGCGCCTCGGCCGTTGCATAGGTGCCCGGCGTGGAGATGAGGGCCAGATCGGCGGTGCCGAGCTCGGCCTGGGCCTCCGCGATCGTCCGGGCGTCCGTCCTGGTCGCCTCACTCGATCCGTCCGAGCCGTTCCCCGCCAGCCTCGTGGCGGCACGGTCGAGCGCCTCGGTCGCAACCTCGTCATCAGCCGCGGCAACCGCCACGACAAGATCATTCGGCCCTGCCGCAGCGGTCTCACCTGACAGCAGACCTGCGGCCTCCAGCACCTCCCGATTGGCCGGCGTCGCCATGACCAGACCGGCGCGGTCGATGCCGTCCATCGACTCGATCTCGGCGGCGATCTGCATCAGCTCCACGGAGTCGCGGTAGGTGTTTCGGAACACGCGTGCGCGGATCGCGGCCATCAGCGCGCAGTCCGTTCCGTGCCGGCGGCGACATCAAGGCCGAGGAGAACCCCGACCAGACAATCCGTGCCGGAGGTTGCGCCCCAGGCGACCGCGCGATCGATCGCGGCGGGGATAGCCGCGTCGTCCGATCCAAGCAGCGCGGCCAGCAACGCATGGATCCGCTCGGCGAACTCGCCCGCCACCGCGTGGCGCAGCAACGTGGCGGAGACGGCAGTCGTCCGCTCGTCGAGGTCGTGAGCGGCACCGACCAGGAAGCCAGCCGTTGGTCGACCCAGCGCGTGCAGCGCAGCTTCGATGCCGACCAGCGCGTCGTCGCCTGACGGGGTCAGGCCAGGGCCGAGCCCGATCAGTCCCTCGGCGGCGGACGCAGCCGAACCACGGTCGCCGCTCTCAAGCGCCGCGGTCAACGCGGCCAGCATCGGACGGGCACGATCCACGAATGGTGCCTGCCCCCCAGGAAGGCCATCCTGACGTAGCAGGGCGCCAAGCCCACCGGCATTCGACCGAGCGCGCGCGATCGTCCACGCGGTGGGTCCGCGACGCCGCCAGCGCCGAGCGGTTTCCGCCGCACCAACCTGGATGGCTCCGATCCGTGGCGACCAGCCATCGGCCGCCGTCAGGCGGATCTCCAGGCGGGCGCCAGGGATACGAACCGCTGTCCGGCTGGCATGGACGGTCATCCCGGGCCGGACCCCGATCATCCGCCAGTCTCGGCCCAGGTCGGCTGCGATCCCGTTCGGGAGCCCGCCAGCCCCAGGTGCGGCGACCGTCAGCAGGCCATCCGAGGTCGCGACGTTGATCGCGGACCGGAAGACGCTATGCACGCGGAGCGGCCTGGGACCGAGGCGGGCGATCCGGGGCTGGACGGCATCACTCACGAGCGAGGCGTGACGAACCAGCATTCCCGAAGCAGCCACCATTGGTCGACATGGTAGGCACCGACTTCCGGCCCTGTCACTGTCCGATGTCCACATTGACGAGGCGCGGTCCTGTCGAGTATCCATAGCCTCGTGATCGATGCCGTCGCCCTATCGGAGGTATTGCGCGTGCCGACGCTCGCCCGGGCCCGTGTGGTCGGTGGTCGCGCTGGCCTGCACCGGCCGGTTCGCGGGGTCAACGTCATGGAGGTCCCGGACATCCTCGACTGGGTGAAACCGGACGAGCTCCTCCTGACGACCGCCTACGCTCTGCGCGACGACCCTGTCGCCCTCGACGCCCTCATCCCCCGGCTGGCCGAGCGGGGCCTGGCCGGGATCGCGCTCAAGCCCGGCCGCTACATCGAAGCCATCCCGCCTTCGATGATCGAGGCCGCTGACCGCCACGACTTCCCGCTCATCGAGCTCCCGCCCGAGGCGTCGTTCAACGACATCATCAATTCCGTCCTGACGGTCATCCTTGATGTCCAGTCGGCGCGACTGCGGCGATCCGCGGCGATCCATGACCGATTCACGCGTATCGCGCTCTCCGGCGGGGGACTTCGTCAGATCGCGGAGGCGTTGGCCGAGCTCATCGGGAGGCCCGTCGCGATCGTCGATGCCACGGGCGTCGCCCAGTGGCGCACCTCCGACCAGGCGCCCGAGGCCGAGGCCACGAACGGCATAGCCGACGGCGCGTACCCCGGGGTCGTCGTGCAGCCGATCCAGGCGGGCACCGAGCGGTATGGGGCGATCCTCGTTGCCGACGACGACCGCGGCCTCGGCCCAGAACGGCTGGAAGCGATCGAGTATGCCGCCACGGTCGCAGCCCTTGGTCAAGCCCAGACCCGCGCCGTCGCCGAGGCCGACCGGCGATTCCAGGCGGTCTGCCTCGAGGAACTCATCACGGGCCACGTCACCGATCGGAGTGTGTTGATGGAGCGGGCGGCAGCGTTCGCCTGGGACATGACGACGCCCCGGGCGGTCCTCCTGGCCGAAGTCGAGGCGATCGCCGGTCGCCCGTTCTCGGCGCTTGCCGGCACGCCCGAGGAAGGCGCGTTGCGCCACCGGCTTGCGGAAGCGGCGCGAGCGAGCCTTGGACCGACGGCGATCATCTGGGAGCGCAGCCGGGGGATCGGTGTCCTCATCGCTCGCGGCGGTCAGTCTGTCCCCGGCGGTCGCGACGGCCGTGGTCGCCCCGGACCGACAGATCTCGGTGAGATCGGAGTCGCCCTCCAGGCCGAGGTAAGCCGGCACCTGGCGGGCGCGGTCGTGAGCATCGGGATCGGCCGACCGGCGCAGGACCCGCTCGACCTGGACGGGTCATACGGTGAGGCCCGCCGTGCGCTCTCGATCGGTCGCTGGGGACATGGACCCGGCAAGGTGACGGCGTTCGACGACCTGGGGCTCGACCGGCTGTTGGTCGCGGTGCCCGACGGCGAGGTCGCCGCGTTCTGTGCGACCTTGCTCGGACGTCTGGAGGCGCATGACATCGCCCGGGGAACGAGCCTCGTGGCGACTCTTGACACGTTCCTGGCGACCCGCAACGCGGCGCTCGCCGCTCGCCGCCTGTACCTCCACTACAACACCCTGAAGAACCGGCTGGCCAAGATCGAGGAGATCATCGGGCCGTACCTCGACGACCCGGACCGCTGCCTCAGCCTGGCGCTGGCGCTGCGCTTACGGCGACTGCCGACGGTATAGGCGGCGCGCCGAGCTCGACGTCGTCGGCGCCGTCGATCTCGCGGACGTGGACGTTAACCCGCTCGGCCCGGGCGGTCGGGAGGTTGCGGCCCACATGGTCGGCCCGGATGGGAAGTTCCCGATGGCCTCGATCGACGAGGACGGCCAATCGGATCGAGCGAGGACGCCCGAAGTCGGTCAGGGCGTCCATGGCGGCGCGCACCGTTCGGCCGGTGTAGAGGACATCGTCGACGAGGACCACGGTGCGACCGGTGATGTCGAACGAGAGTTCGGTCGGCCGGACGATCGGGTAGGTCGCCACCTCGGACAGGTCGTCCCGATAGAGCGAGATGTCGAGCGTGCCGACCGGTACGCGCAAACCTTCGGATCCGGCGATCTCGTCGGCCAGGCGCCAGGCCAGGACAGCGCCGCGCCGCTGGATCCCGATCAGAACGAGGCCATCCGTCCCGCCATGGCGCTCGACGATCTCATGGGCGAGGCGGACGACGGCCCGACGGATCTGCTCCGGGTCCATCACGGACCGTGCCATCATGCGGGGCTCCTTCCGGGTGTGAAGCGCGGAGCGTATCCGTGAAGCGCCAGCGAATCAAGGTCCGTCGTAGCGCACGAGGGAAGCGGCGCCCGCGTGCAACTTGCGCGGCGACCCGTCGGCGGTCGGCATGACCGCGGGGCCTCTGGCATGGCCGGTCCGTGCCATTTGGCACTTACCGGTTGGGTGCCGCCCGGGCAACCGTACGAATCACATACGTGCAGTCCCTGCTCCGACCAGGCCGAAAGGACGGATCGATGACCGAGTTAGAGCAGACGGGCGGGATCGCCGACCTGACGCGACGAGGATTCCTCGCGGGAGTTCTGGGCGCCGGGGCGGCGAGCGCGATCACCGCCTACGAGGTGTTCGCCATCCAGCCGGACCCATCGACGCCCGGGCAGGACCCATGGGAACTCGGTCCCGACGCGGCGTTGACCAGTGCCAGTGGTGGCCAGGTCGACGTCCTCGAGCGGATGCGTGTCGAGCTTCTGGGCGCGCTGGACAAGCCGCCCGCCGAACGCCGCTGGGTGATGGTCATCGACCTCCGAAAGTGCGTCGGGTGCCACGCCTGCACGATCGCCTGCGTGGCCGAGAACAAGCTGCCGCCCGGCGTCGTGTACCGACCGGTCATCGAGGAGGAGTGGGGGACCTACCCGAACGTCGGCCGTCGGTTCATCCCCCGTCCGTGCATGCAGTGCGACAAGCCCCCCTGCGTGCCGGTCTGTCCGGTCAAGGCGACCTACAAAAATGAGGACGGCGTGGTGGTCGTCGACTACGACCAGTGCATCGGCTGTCGTGCCTGCCTCACGGCCTGCCCATACGGTGCTCGGACCTCCGACTTCGGCCTGACCTACAACCAGGACAACCCGGTGGCGATGGCGGCGATCACCGGGAAGGAAGCGGCCGGCGAGTACGAGATGCTCCCGATGTTCGAGTACCAGCAACCGAGA